>CAZRRW010000098.1:713-8465 GCA_964602505.1 uncultured Burkholderiaceae bacterium | reverse complement strand
ATGCCCATGGCCGACCGCACGGCGGCGGGCTTTGACTTGATGCACCATCTGGCCAAGGAGTACGAAAAGCCCCAGTTCGGCATCACCCATGTGGACATCGGCGGGGCCGAGGTGGCGGTGCAGGAGCGCGTGGCCATCGAGAAGCCGTTTTGCCGACTGATCCGCTTCAAGCGTTTCACCGATGACGCCGCCGTTCTGAAGCGTCTGCACGGACAGCCGGTGGTCATTGTGGTGGCACCACTCTCCGGGCACCACAGCACCTTGCTGCGCGACACGGTACGCACCCTGTTGCGCGACCACAAGGTCTACATCACCGACTGGACGGATGCACGCATGGTGCCGCTGGAAGCTGGTGCCTTCCATCTGGATGACTACGTCAACTACGTGCAGGAGTTCATCCGCGCCGGGCAGCAGGCCTACGGCAATGTGCATGTGATGTCGGTGTGCCAGCCCACGGTACCAACCCTGGCGGCCGTGTCGCTGATGGCCAGCCGCGGCGAGAAGACGCCGCTGACCATGACCATGATGGGCGGGCCGATCGACGCCCGAAAGTCGCCCACGGCGGTGAACAACCTGGCCATGAACAAGAGCTACAGCTGGTTCGAGAACAACGTCATCTACCGCGTGCCCGACAACTACCCCGGTGCCGGCCGCCGCGTGTATCCCGGCTTCCTCCAGCACACCGGCTTTGTGGCCATGAACCCTGACCGCCATGCCAGCAGCCACTACGACTACTTCCTGGATCTGGTCAAGGGCGACAGCGAAAGCGCGGAGGCTCACCGAGAGTTCTATGACGAGTACAACGCCGTGCTGGACATGGACGCCGACTACTACCTCGACACCATCAAGACCGTGTTCCAGGACTTCGCCTTGGTTCATGGCACCTGGACCGTGAAGTCTCCCGAGGGCAAGCAAGAGCTCGTGCGCCCGCAGGACATCCGGACCACGGCGCTGTTCACCATTGAAGGCGAGCTGGACGACATCTCGGGTGCCGGCCAGACCGAGGCGGCACACGGCCTTTGCAAGGGCATCGCCAAGCCACTGCAGAAGCACTTCACAGCGCCCAAGTGCGGGCACTACGGCATCTTCTCTGGCCGCCGTTGGCGCGAGGTGATCTACCCACAGGTGCGCGACTTCATCGCCGCGCACGATGCCACGCCCAAGCAGGCGGCAGACAAGGCAGCGCCCAGGCGGGCCGCTGCCGGGAAAGCCCAGGCCAAGGTGCCAGCCGCCAGGGCACCGAAGGCTGCCACCCCGCCACGCACTGGCCGTGCTGCCAGAGCCCGCTGACCCGTTGGCCGCACCCCTGGTGGAGCGGGTTCACGCCGCCCTGCCCCAGACCCAGTGCACCCGCTGCGGCTACCCCGACTGCCGGGCCTACGCCGAAGCGATTGCCCACGAAGGCGTGCCCGTCAACCAGTGCCCGCCCGGGGGGGCTGAAGGCGTTGTACGGCTCGCAGCCATCACCGGACAGCCTGCCCTGCCCCTGAACCCGGCGCACGGGCTGGAGGGCGAGCGCCATGTGGCGGTGATTGACGAGGCCTGGTGCATCGGCTGCACCCTGTGCATCAAGGCCTGCCCGGTGGATGCCATCGTGGGGGCCAACAAGCTCATGCACACGGTCATCGAAGCCGACTGCACCGGTTGTGAACTCTGCATTGCCCCCTGCCCGGTCGATTGCATTTCTCTGGAGAGCGTAACGCCAGGGCGCACGGGCTGGGCGGCCTGGAGCGAGGGCGACGCCCGCCAGGCCCGCCAGCGCTACGAGCAGCGCCAAGCCCGGCTAGCCGCGCAGGAGGCGGCCGTTATCGCTCGCTTGGGCGCGGCATGAAATCACAATAGGCGCATGAAAACCGCTGACATCGAGCCCTTCTTCGCCACACTGAAGGCCGCCAATCCGTCCCCGCAAACAGAGCTTGAATACACCACGGTGTTTGAGCTGCTGGCCGCCGTGCTGCTGAGCGCCCAGGCCACCGACGTGGGGGTGAACAAAGCCACACGTCGGCTATTTCCAGTGGCCAACACGCCGCAAGCCATCGTGGCGCTGGGTTTGGAAGGGCTGGAGGGGTACATCAAGACCATTGGCCTGTACCGCAGCAAAGCCAAGCACCTGTTGGAAACCTGCCGCATGCTGGTGGAGCGTCATGGCGGTGAGGTGCCCAGCACCCGCGAGGCGCTGGAGGCCCTGCCGGGCGTGGGCCGCAAAACCGCCAATGTGGTGTTGAACGTGGCCTTTGGCCAGCCGACCATGGCGGTGGACACGCACATCTTTCGCGTCAGCAACCGCACCGGTCTAGCCCCGGGCAAGACGCCGCTGGTGGTGGAGGCCAAGTTGGAGAAGCGGGTGCCCGCTGCCTATGCGGTGGATTCGCATCACTGGCTCATCCTGCACGGTCGATATGTCTGCCAAGCCCGCAAGCCGCTGTGTTGGCAATGCATGATGGCATCTTACTGCGGCTTCAAACCAAAGACGCCAGCACCCCGAGCTTGAAATGGCGGCCGATGAAGTCGGCCAAGCCGTCAAACATCGCGTCCCAGCCCGACGACTTTGAACCCGTGATGGCTAGCAGCGCCTGTGGGTTTTCAAACAAGCCATGCAGGTAGCAACCCAGCACTGGCCCTCGTTGGAACATCAGACCAGGGCTTAGCTCCAGGGTTTGAGCGTCGCCTAGGCGTACCGTCTGCCCCAAACGGATTTCATAGCCGCTCAGCGCCACATCGTTCAGCCCCGCCCAAGCGCCCCGTGCGTCAGCCAAACAAACTTGGGTTAGGCGCACCTGTTTGCTGAGCTCAAACTGGGTGCTCACGCTCAACAGGCTCAAGCCCCGGCTGCTACCCCCCTGGCCGCCGTCTAGGCCCGCCGGGTCAGCCAAGTCGGCCCCCAACATTTGTAGGCCGCCGCAAATGCCCAGCACCCGCTTGCCTTGCGCAGCATGTTGCATGATGGCTTTGTCAAGCCCGCATTCGCGAAGCCATTGCAAGTCGCCACGGGTGTTTTTGCTGCCGGGCAGTACCACCAAGTCTGCGTCGGCCAAACCAGCAGCATCCCGCACCCAGCGCAGGCTCACCCCGTCAGCGTGGCGCAGGGGTTCAAACTCATCAAGGTTGCTCACTCTCGGGTAGGCCACGACTGCCACTTTGCAGCCTGTTGGATGGTCGGTAGCCCGGTACTCATGACCACTTGTCCGGTGGTACCAGCCGTCCTCTTCCGGCAGGCCGTGCTCGCGCCACATTGGTAGCACGGCCACCGTGGGCACCCCCGTCATCGCTTCAAGCTGCTGCGGGGCGGGCTCTAGAAGAGCCACGTCACCACGAAAGCGATTCAACACAAAGCCACGCAGCCGTGCTTGCGCTGCGGGGCCAATCAGCGCGTGGGTGCCATACAGGTGGGCAAATGCGCCGCCACGGTCAATATCGGTTACCAACAGGCACGCAGCGTCAGCCGCCTCGGCCACCCGAAGGTTCACTATGTCGCTGTCCATCAAGTTGATCTCAGCGGGCGAGCCAGCGCCCTCAATGACCACCACGTCATACGCTTGCCGCAGCGCCGTCAAACTTGCTTGCACCGCTGGCCAGGCCGCAGCTGAGCGGTCTTTCCATGCCATTGCCCCCAAAGCGCGGTCGACTTGACCCAGCAGCACCACTTGGCTGCGCGAGTCCGCCTCGGGTTTGAGCAGCAGCGGGTTCATATCAACCGTCGGTGTGACCCGGGCCGCTAGAGCCTGAAAGTACTGAGCGCTCCCAATTTCGCCACCGAGTTGCCCATCGATACCTGGCACCACGCGGGCGTTATTGCTCATGTTCTGAGCCTTGAAGGGCGCGACGCGTAAGCCTTGGCGGGCGTACCACCGGCACAGGGCTGTCGCCAGCCAACTTTTACCCGCGCCACTGGTAGTACCCAACACCATCACGCATTTGGCCGTCACATCACGCCCCCTCGGCCCCGTTACCTAGCGGGTGGTTAATCTGGTCCAAGGCCCTCACTAGCGCCTGCTGCGCTGCTGGCGGCTGCACCGACAAGCGCACACGCCCAGGCCAGCCGAACGAGGTGGCATCGCGCAGCTTCACACCGTGGCTGCGCAAGCGAGCCGCATGGTGTGCGAGCAACCAGCCAGCGGGCGGTTGCCACAGCGCAAAGGGCGTCACGCCAGGGTGTGCCCGCCAACCACGCTGGACCAAGGCCGCGTGCTGATCACGCCGCCAACTGAATAAACGCGCTTTCGACCCAGCAAGCCACACATGAGTAGTAGGCTCGCACCAGGCCGCCAACAGGGCCACGCCATCCGCTCCAAGCGGCCATGACGGACACAAGGTCTCCAGTTTGTTTTGCAGTGCACAGCCCGAGCTGGGCGCAATGGCATAGGCCCCGCGAACCCCGGTGAGGCCTAGGGCTTTGTTGGGCGTCCAGAGCTGCCAAAACGCACCAAAACGAGTAGAGGCCTCGGTCAAGGTAGCGTCAGGGCGATCAAGTCGTAGAGGCCAGTAAGCCAAGTCCACCACGGTGCAGATCGCAGCATCCAGGCCTGCGGTTGGCTCAATCAAGGCTCCATCCGGCGTGGCGGGGCAACACTGCCAGCGCAAAGAGCGTTGCGTTGAGTCTGCACAAGTGACAGCTGGTGCGTCCAACTTGCTCACCACAAGCCCAGCAGCCCGTGCAGCGCGGGCATAGTCGCCATAGGCGGCGGGTGGCACTTGCACGCCCTGCCCACCGGTCAAGGCATGAGCAACGGTGATGCGGGTGATGAACTCACTCGCGCTAGCGGCGGGCACCACCCGCTGCGGCGCCACACCATGTAAGTCGGCGATGGCCTCGCGCAGTTCTGACAGACTTGGGTCGCTGTAGTGGGTGCGATCAGCCCTCTGAATGGCCGCTAAAGCGCTCTCGCAAGGCCCCGCCGAGTTGGCGTTGGTAGAGAAGTCGAAGCGTGGCACACCCAGACCGTCGGGGCCGCCATGTTCAACGCCTGTCAATACTTGGCTTAGGACCACTGACGAGCCTTGCGCAGCAGCCGTCATACAAACCAGCCCGTTGCGGAAAGCGACGCGACCAACCCAATAAGCAAGACCAAAGTCATGGCTAAGGCTCGGTTGAGCAGTCGCACCGCTAGCGCTACGTCTCCCAGGGTCGCTGTGCGCCCTGCTTCGTTCAATGCGTAGACACCTGGCTTGCTTAGACGAACACCCAGCGCCATGGCGGTTGCCGCCATTGGCCAGCCGCCGTTAGGCGACGGGGTTTTGCGAGCCTCGACTGGCCATTGAGCCCATGGCACACCGCGTTGCGCATGACCTGCTTCGCAGTACGCAGATGCCCCAGCGCCCCGGTGTGCCGATAGGCGAATGGCCCAACCGGTGGCTCGTGCAGGCAGCCAGTTCAGCGCGTCGTCTACCTTGGCCGCCCAGCGCCCCGCCCACTCCCACGCACCGCGATAGCCCCACATGGCATCTGCCGTGTTCGCCCACCGGTAGAGCGCTGCGCCCGGCAGCCCCAACAAAGCAAACCAAAGCCACGGTGACAGCACCGAGTCGCTAGCGTTTTCTGCTGCACTCTCGATGGCCGACTCCAGCACCTGCGCTTCACTGAGGTCGCCTGTGGGGCGGCTGACCATCCGGCCCAAGCGCTGGCGCCCGGCAGCCAGACCTTCAGACCGCAGCACCTGCTCCACCGCCAGGGCTTCGCTCATCAACATGCGCCACGCGAACAGCGGCTTCAGCAAGAGCCCCAACAGCAGCGACGCGCCCCACCAGGGCAAGCCATGCTCGAGGCTCCATAAAAGGGCCCTTTCTGCTCCCAAGGCCAAACCCACCCAAAGCAAAGCGCCCACACACCAGCGAACAGCGCCCTGCACCAGGGCAGCGCCAGGCGCCAAGTCAACCAAGCCCCTGCCCAAGCGGTGCAGGCTATGGCCCATGCCCACCACGGGGTGAAGCAAGGCCAGCGGTTCACCGCACACCCAGTCAACCAGCACAGCCGCCAACAGGGCCAGTAGCCACACCTCGGGCGGCAGAGCAGAGAACAAGTGCTAATCCTCAATGCCCCGCTGAGCTGGAATGCCCGCGGAAAAGGCGTGTTTGATCTTAGTCATCTCCGTCACGGTATCGGCCACCTCAATGATTTCTGGCGGACAGCGCCGCCCAGTGATGACGACATGCACGTCTTTCGGCCTGGCCGCCAGCGTAGCCAAGACCTCAGTCACGCTACCGAGCGGCTCTAACCACCCATAGATCAAGGGGTAAGTCAACTCATCAAGCACTACCATGAAGTTGTCGCCTGACAAGATAGCCGCCTTTGCCCGCTGCCAACCTTGACGAGCCAGCTCAGCCGAGTGCTCCAAGTCTTGACTTTTCCAGCTAAAGCCGTCGCCCAAGCCTTCAATCGGCAAGCCCAGTTGCTCAAACATGCGGTGCTCACCAAAACGAGCGCTTGGTACCTTCATGAACTGAAAGATACGAACACCTTTGCCATGCACATGGTGCCGCCCAAAGGCACGCAAGGCCAAGCCAAACGCCGCCGTGCTTTTGCCTTTGCCGTCGCCCGTGTTGACGATGACCAGACCGCGCCGTTCACCAGCAGGCTTGTCATAAGGTTTATGGGTGGGTGGAGTTTCAATCTGCATGGTGGTGTGAGGTAGAAGCAGCAAGCAAGGGCACCCATTGCCCCTGAAGTTGCTCGAAACGCAAGCCAAACTCAAAGGCCTCGATCAAAGCTTGGCGCAACGCGGGGTTTGAGGGCGGTGCCACCTGACGCAAACGACCCTGCGCCAACACGGCCACCTGGTCGGCTTGCATCGCCACGGCCAACTCATGCAGCACAGAAACGACTGTCACTCCCTGGGCACACAAGCGCTTCACCAGCGCAATCCAACGTGATTGGTACTGCACATCCAAGCTGAGCAAGGGCTCGTCCATCACGATGACCTTGGGCTGCACCGCCAGTGCGCGGGCCAACAAAACCCGCTGGCGCTCGCCGCCCGACAAAGTACCCAAACGGCGGCCTCGAAACAGCGCAACACCCGCCGCAGCTAGTGCCGAATCCACCGCTTCTTGATCGGCAGGCGTAGGGCCCGATAACCAACCCCGGTGCGGCAGGCGGCCCAGCATCACGGCTTCTTCAACTTGCAAGTCACCGTCTACAGCCTCTGCCTGCCCAAACCAGGCGAGGTTTTGTGCCCATTGCTGCCGCGGCCAATGAGATGCTTCACGCCCCAACAACCGGACGACCGCTGTGTGCGCTTGCAGCCCCGCCCAGCAGCGCAGTAAGGTGCTTTTGCCAGCGCCATTTGGCCCGACGATGGTCAGCCACTCGCCCGCAAGCGCCTGGAGCGACACATCGTGCAGCACCGCTTGCTCGCCCAAGGTCACACTCAGGCCCTTGATCGACAACGCCGGTTCCACGTGAGGGGTCTCGTCGATGGACAGCGGTGTTGAACGGGTGTCCGAGGACATTAGGCACCCCAACCCGCCGCAGGGCTACGGTTACGGGCGTGCAGGCGCCACAGCAAATACGCTCCGCCCGCCAAGGCCGTAACCACACCCACTGGAAGTTCTTGCGGGACAATCAGCCAACGGGCCAACAAGTCAGCCGCTAGCAGCAACACCCCACCGCACAAAGCAGCTGCCACCAAGCGCCCCCGCCAAGCCGAGCGTTGCAACAAACTGCGAGCCATGTGCGGCGCAGCCAAACCCACAAACGCCACCAAGCCCGCTTGTGCTACAGCACATCCTGTAGCCAGCGCTAGGCAGGCGACCAGCACT
>CAZRRW010000098.1:0-703 GCA_964602505.1 uncultured Burkholderiaceae bacterium | reverse complement strand
ACGCGAAAGGTGAGCAAGGGCAAGCCCAGGCTGCGGGCCGTTGCCTCCCCCAAGGTAAGTGCATCCAACACCGACGCACTTGCTAGGCACACTGGCAATAAGCCCAGCAACACCGAGCTCATCACGGCACAAGCGCCCCAGCCCAAATAGGCCGTGGTTCCGAGCAAAAAGGCTTGCATGGCGCGCAACACATCAGGCACCGCCAAGGTCAATAGGGAAGTGAAGGCACTCAACACCACACCGACGATCACGCCCGCCAGCAATAGCCGAATGCTGTGCGTCGCGCTGGCAGCCAGGGCCAGAGTCAACAGCACTGCGAGCAAGGCACCGCAAAACGCCGCCCCCGTCAGGCCCAGCCGCACCCAGCCCGTGGCTAGGCTGGCCCACCAAGACGCGCCACTGGCAACGGGGCCACCTAACGCGGCCCCAAGAGGCAAGCCCACCAAACACAAAAACACGGCAACACCGAGTGCTGCACCGCTGGCCGAGCCCAGCAAATAAGGGTCAGCCAGCGGATTGCGAAACAAACCTTGAGCCACGCCACCAGCCAAGCCCATCAGACAGCCCACCAAACAGGCACCTAAGCTACGGGGCAATCGAATCTCCCAAACAATGGTGTTGGCCACTTCGCTGGACACACCGTCTCGACCCATCAGCGCCGCCAAGCTGACCCCGCTACTACCGACCGTGATGCCCACAGCCA
>CAZRRW010000097.1:0-9340 GCA_964602505.1 uncultured Burkholderiaceae bacterium | reverse complement strand
CTACAACCAGGATGTCCATGGTGTTCTACCTTTGGGCGTGACTCAGACGTCGGACGAAAAGTCGCCCTTGGCGTGGCGCTCTTCAATGGCTACCTGATAGCTCGGCTTGTGGCCTGCCAGCACGCGGATGAACTCGTCGGCCACCGCCACGAAGAACAGCGCCGCGCTTGCCACAAAGCTCAGCTGCGGGATCCACATGGGTACCGCCCACAGGCCGTTGGCCATGTCCTTGTAAAGCCAGCTTTCGTAGGCGTAGCGGGCCGCCCAGTAGGCCAGATAGCCGACAAAGGCCGTGGCCAGCGCCAGGGAAACGATGTCGAACCACCGCTTCTGCGCGTTGTTCAGCTTCTCGAGCAGCAGCGTCACCCGCACAAAGTCGCCGTGCTTGAAGGTGTGCGCCATGGCAAAGAAGGCGGCGGCGGCGCAAAGCCAGCCCACCACGTCGTTGGTGGCACCAGTGCGCCACCCCAGCAGCCGGAAGATGCTCTGGCCGATCATGCCGATGCAGATGGCCATCACGCACAGGGCGGCCAGCGCCCCCGCGGCGTGGTACAGGGTGTCCAGGAAACGCCGCATGGGGGGCCTTCTTTCGCGTGCTGCAGGTCAGCGCAGGTAGGCGTCGACGATGGCCTTGCCCTCTGCGCCTGCGGTGCGCAGCCACTCCTGCGTGAGCGTGTCGCCCATGCGCTTGAGTTCGGCCTTCAGTGCCGCGCCTGGCTCGGTCACCGTCATGCCATTGGTGCGCATGGTGGCCATCGACTCAGTGGCCACCCGCTGGCTTTCGCGGATGCCGCGGGCCTCGGCGTCGGCCGCCGCTTTCAGGATGGCGTCCTGGGTGGGCTTGTCCAGCCCGTCAAAGACCCGCTTGTTCATGATGACGGCGTTCTTGGGTAGCCAGGCCTGCACGTCGTAATAGAACTTCATGTGTTCAAAGGCCTTGGTGTCCACGCCAGTGGCGCCCGAGGTGATGTGCGCGTCCACCTGGCCGGTGGCCATGGCGGCGGACAGTTCAGACGCCTGGATGGTGACGGGCTGGGCCTGCAGCAGTTCGCCCAGGCGGGCCGTGCCAGGGTTGTAGGCGCGCCACTTCATGCCGCGCAGGTCGGCCGCCGTGTTGATGGCGCGGCGCGAGAACAGCCCTTGGGGCGGCCACGGCACCGAATACAGCAGCACCATGCCCTGCTCGGCCAGCTTGGCCACCAGCGCCGGCTTCTGCGCGCGGTAGAGCTTGGCAGCCTCGTCGTAGCTGTCGGCCAGGAAGGACAGGGTGTCGATGCCGAAGATGGGCCACTCGTTCTGGAAGTTCGACAGCAGGATCTCGCCCAGCGCGGCCTGCCCGCTCTGCACCGCGCGCTTGATCTCGGGTGCGCGGAACAGCGACGCGTTGGCGTGCACCGTGATGGCGACACGGTTCTGCGTGGCCGTGGCCACGTCGCGAGCAAAGTTGTTCAGGTTGATGGTGTGGAAGTTGCCGGGCGCATAGGCAGCGGCCAGGTCCATGCGGGTGGCCTGGGCTTACGCCAGCGTGGCGGTGCCCGCCAGCCCAGCGGCCAGTGACAAGTTGAAGTGGCGACGCAGCATCAGAACTCTCCTAAGAAGCCACTGCGGGTGGCGGTTGAACACGGTGTCATGTTCCCCGATTGGGAGACATGACAAAACTTTATGGAGGTGTCGCCGAAACGATATCATTATTAACCCGTAACGTCGACAAAACATCAACAAAATGTCTGAATCTTGAATTAGAGTCTGCCGCCGTGGGGCGCTGCATGCGCCCAAAGGAGGTCTGATATGCCCAAGAAGCCCGCCGACGCCCGGCCCGGCGAGCCAGCCACGCCGCACATCGTGTCGTCGGCACATTTGGTGTCGCCGCAGAGCGCCGAGATGAGCGAGTTCGAGTTCGGCCTCATCGTGTCCAACAACGCGTTTTCCCGCTGGACGGTGCATTGCATGAGCGCCGCGGGCCTGAAGGAACTGATGCCGCTGGACGTGCTGGTGCTGCACCATGTGCACCACCGCGCGCGCGGCAAGCGGCTGGCCGACATCTGCTTCATCATGAATGTGGAAGACACGCACCTGGTCAACTACTCGCTGAAAAAGCTGGTGGGCCTGGGTGTGGTCGAGTCCACCCGGGTCAGCAAGGAGGTGACCTATGCCACCACCGACCAGGGCCGCCAGTATGTGGAGCAGTACCGCGCGATCCGTGAAAACTGCCTCATCACCGCACTCAAGGCAGACGAGTCGCTGAACCGCGACATCAAGGAACTGGCCCGGCTGCTGCGTGTGCTGTCGGGCGTGTATGACCAGGCGGCCCGTGCGGCCGCGTCTTTGTGATGGCTCTCATGAACGCACCTTCTGCTTCCCTTGACCCGCGCTGGCAGTTCTGGATTGACCGTGGCGGCACCTTCACCGACATCGTGGCCAGACGGCCCGATGGGTCGCTGGCCACCCACAAGCTGTTGAGCGAGAACCCCGAGCAGTACAAGGACGCCGCCGTCGCCGGCATTCGCCACTTGCTGGGCCTGCAGGCGCACGAGCCGGTCACGCCGCAGCAGGTGGCCTGCGTGAAGATGGGCACCACCGTGGCCACCAACGCCCTGCTCGAGCGCAAGGGCGAGCCCACCCTGCTGGTCACCACCCGCGGCTTTCGCGATGCCCTGCGCATTGCCTATCAAGACCGCCCGCGCCTGTTCGACCGGCACATCGTGCTGCCCGAGTTGCTGTACAGCCAGGTGATCGAGGCGGACGAGCGGGTGGGCGCACACGGCGACGTGCTGGTGCGCCTGGACGAGGCCCGGCTGCGTGCCGAGCTGCAAGCCGCGTTTGGCAAAGGCCTGCGCTCGGTGGCCATCGTCTTCCTGCATGGCTACCGCTACCACGCGCACGAGCAGGCCGCCGCCCGCATGGCCCGTGACATCGGCTTTGCGCAGGTGAGCGTGTCGCACGAGGTCAGCCCCCTCATGAAGCTGGTGAGCCGGGGCGACACCACCGTGGTCGACGCCTACCTCTCGCCCATCCTGCGCCGCTATGTAGAGCAGGTGGCCAGCGAGATGCCGGGCGTGCCGCTGTACTTCATGCAAAGCTCGGGCGGCTTGACGGCCGCCCCCTCCTTTCAGGGCAAGGACGCCATCCTCTCTGGCCCGGCCGGCGGCATTGTGGGCATGGCCCGCACCAGCGAACTGGCCGGCTTCGACAAGGTGATCGGCTTTGACATGGGCGGCACCTCCACCGACGTGAGCCACTACGCGGGCGAGTTTGAGCGCGCGTTCGAAACCCGGGTGGCTGGCGTGCGGATGCGCGCACCGATGATGAGCATCCACACCGTGGCGGCTGGCGGCGGCTCCATCCTCAGCTTTGATGGCGCGCGCATGCGTTGCGGGCCCGAGAGTGCGGGTGCCAACCCTGGCCCGGCCTGCTACCGCCGGGGTGGCCCCTTGGCCGTGACCGATGCCAACGTCATGGTCGGCAAGATCCAGCCCCGGCACTTCCCCAAGGTGTTCGGCCCGCATGCCAACGAAGCGCTCGATGCCGACGTGGTGCGCCAGAAGTTCACCGCGATGGCCGCTGACATCCAGGCGGCCACCGGGCGAGACCTCACCCCCGAGCAGGTGGCCGAAGGCTTCATCGACATTGCCGTAGGCGCCATGGCCAACGCCATCAAGAAGATCTCGGTGGCGCGTGGCTATGACGTGACCCGCTACACCCTGAAGACTTTTGGCGGTGCCGGTGGCCAGCACGCCTGCCGCGTGGCCGACGCGCTGGGCATGACCCGCGTGTTCGCCCACCCGCTGGCAGGTGTGCTCAGCGCCTACGGCATGGGCCTGGCCGACCAGAGCGCCATGCGCGAGCAGGCTGTGGAAGCCCGCCTCACGGCCGACAGCCTGCCCGCCGTGCACACGGCGCTGGCGGCGCTGGCCGCGCAGGTGACGCAGGTCATCGAAGGGCAGGGCGTGGCCGCCAGCCAGGCCCGCCTGCTGCACCGGGTGCATGTGCGCTATGAAGGCACCGACTCGGCCCTGGTGGTGAATGTGGGCGGTGCCAGCCCCACGCTGGCCGAGGTGCAGGCCGGGTTTGAGGCCGCCTACCGCCAACGCTACGCCTTCCTCATGCAGGGCAAGGCGCTGCTGGTGGAGGCGGTGTCGGTGGAGGCGGTGGGCGGCGGCGAGGGCGTGGCCGAGCAGCCGGCAGCCACGCTGGCTGAGGGCCCAGCCCCGGTGGCCGAGACGGTGCGACTGTTCAGTGGTGGCCAGTGGCATGACGCGGCCCTGGTGGTGCGCGCTGACACCCGACCGGGTCATGTGGTGGAGGGCCCCGCCATCATTGCCGAGAAGAACGCCACCACCGTGGTGGAGCCCGGCTGGCGCGCGGCGGTGACCGCGCTCGACCACCTGGTGCTGGAGCGGGTGGAAGCCCGTGCGCAAACCTATGCGGTGGGCACCACGGCCGACCCGGTGCTGCTGGAGGTGTTCAACAACCTGTTCATGAACATTGCCGAGCAGATGGGCCTGCAACTGCAGAACACCGCCTACTCGGTCAACATCAAGGAGCGGCTCGACTTTTCGTGCGCGCTGTTTGATGCCGAGGGCAACCTGATTGCCAACGCCCCGCACATGCCGGTGCACCTGGGCAGCATGGGCGAAAGCATCAAGACGGTGATTGCCCGCAACCCGGGCATGCAGCCCGGCGATGTGTTTGTGCTGAACGACCCCTACCACGGTGGCACCCACCTGCCCGACATCACCGTCATCACGCCGGTGTTCCTGGCCGAGGGCGACGCCCGGCCCAGCTTCTATGTGGGCTCGCGCGGCCACCATGCGGACGTGGGTGGCACCACGCCGGGCTCCATGCCGCCGTTTTCCACCACGGTGGAGGAAGAGGGCATCCAGCTCGACAACGTCAAGCTGGTCAGCCGCGGCACCCTATTGGAGGCCGACATCCTGGCCCGCATGGCGGGGCAGGCCATGCCCGCCACCGACAGTGCCCCAGCCACCCCGGCGGCCCGCTGGCCCAGCCGCAACCCGCAGCAGAACCTGGCCGACCTGAAGGCCCAGATTGCCGCCAACGAAAAGGGCGTGCAGGAGCTGCGCAAGATGGTGGCCCAGTTTGGCCTGGGCGTCGTGCAGGCCTACATGCGCCATGTGCAAGACAACGCCGAGGAATCCGTGCGCCGCGCCATCACCCGGCTTGCGGCCCGCCTGAAAGACGGCCGGTTCACCTTGCCGCTGGACAACGGCGCCGCCATCACCGTGTCAGTGAAGATCAATGCCGAGCAGCGCAGCGCGGTGATTGACTTCAGCGGCAGCTCGGCCCAGCTGCCCAACAACTTCAACGCGCCCAAGGCGGTGTGCATGGCTGCGGTGCTGTATGTCTTTCGCAGCCTGGTGGACGACGACATCCCCCTCAACGCCGGGTGCCTGAAGCCCATTGAGGTGATCGTGCCCGAAGGCTGCATGCTCAACCCGCGACCGCCAGCCAGCGTGGTGGCGGGCAATGTGGAGACGTCCACCTGCATCACCAACGCCCTGCTGGGGGCGCTGGGCATCATGGCGGGCGGCCAGCCCACCATGAACAACTTCACCTTCGGCAACGAGCGCCACCAGTACTACGAAACCATCTCCGGCGGGTCGGGCGCAGGCGGCGTGTTTGACGCGCGGGGCCGGCTGGTGGGCGGCTTTGCGGGGACGGACGTGGTGCAGACCCACATGACCAACTCACGCCTAACCGACCCGGAGGTGTTTGAGTTCCGCTTCCCGGTGCGGCTGGAAAGCTACGAAGTGCGCCACGGTTCGGGCGGCGCAGGCCGTTGGCGTGGCGGCAACGGCGGCGTGCGCCGGGTGCGCTTTCTGGAGCGCATGACGGCCAGCATCCTGTCCAACGGGCGCCTGCACCCTGCTTTTGGCATGGCGGGCGGGCAGCCGGGGCAACCGGGCGTCAACCGCGTGCTGCGCGGCGGGCGTGACGAGCCAGGCAGCGTGCAAGAGCTGGCGCACATTGGCAGCGTGGACATGCAGCCTGGCGACGTGTTCGAAATCCACACGCCAGGCGGCGGTGGGTTCGGTGTGGCCGGAGTCTCGGGGTCGAGACCGGCGTCTTGATTAGATTGTTTCGTTTTAAAAAAGATGAAATGAGTCAATTTCATGGTCGAAATCCACTGAATTCAAGATATCTCAGAGGTCTTATTTCTATGAACCCACGGCACGGTTCAGGCCTTCTGTCTAGATCTCGCATGTCATGCCAGATGTCTGACGCACCGGGAGCCTTCACTCAGCCGCCTACACTCCAGCCATGGTGGACGCATGGGTCTTGCGGCAGTTGCGGCCGGCGCTGGGAGCGCTGGCGGGGGTGTGTGCCGCTGCCGGGCTGACGGCCAACCAGGTCACCGCCATCGGCCTGGGCCTGGGCTTGGCCTCGGCCGTTTGCGTGGTTCAGGGGCAGTTTGCGGCGGCGCTGGTGCTGTTGCTGGCCAACCGCCTGGCCGACGGGGTGGACGGCATGCTCGCGCGCATGCACGCCCACTTGCATGGGGCGGCGGCTGGGCCCTCGGCCCGTGGCGCGTTTTTTGACAGCGTGGCCGACTTCGTGTTCTACGCAGCGATCCCCTTGGCCTTTGCCTGGCACCAGCCTGTGGCCAACGCGCTGCCAGCCGCCACGCTGCTGGCGGCCTTTGTGGGCACAGGGGCCAGCTTTCTGGCCTTTGCGGCAGTGGCGGCCCAGCAGGGCCTGGCCAACCCGCGCCTGCCTGACAAGGGCTTCTATTACCTGGGCGGCCTGACCGAAGGCGCTGAAACCGTGTTGTGCTTTGGCTTGATGTGCCTGTGGCCGCAGCACTTTGCCGTGCTGGCCTATGGGTTTGCCGCCCTGTGCGGCGTGACGCTGGCCACCCGCGTGGTGGGCGGCTGGCGGCTGCTGCGATGACCCCCGCGCTATCCCGCGGCCTGCTGGTGCTGGCGGTGCTGGCTGCGGTGGGCGCCTTCTTTGCACTCGATGGTGAGCAGTGGTTGAGCTTGCAGCGCCTGCAGGCCAGCCGCGACTGGCTGCTGGGCCAGTGGGCCGTCCACCCCTGGCGCACGGTCGCCGTGTATGCGGCGGTCTACATCGTGGTGGTGGCGCTGGCGCTGCCGGGGGCGGCCATCCTCACCCTGGCGGGCGGGGCCATCTTTGGCTTCGGGTGGGGGCTGCTGATCGTCTCCTTCGTCAGCACGGCGGCCGCCACGCTGGCCATGCTGGTGGCGCGGCATGTGCTGCGCAGTTGGGTGCAGGGCCGCTTTGGCGCACGCCTGCAGGCGGTGGACGCGGGTTTGGCCAGGGACGGTGCGTTCTATCTGGTCAGCCTGCGCCTGGTGCCGCTGATCCCCTTCTTTGCGCTGAACACGGTGATGGGCCTCACCGGCATCCGGGTGCGCACCTACTGGTGGGCCAGCCAGTTGGGCATGCTGCTGCCCACGGCGGTGTTTGTGAATGCGGGCACCCAGCTGGCCCAGGTGCAGCGGGTGGGCGATGTGCTGTCGCCCGCCTTGCTGGGGGCCTTTGTGCTGCTGGCGGCAGTGCCGGTGCTGGCGCTGGGTGTCGTGCGCGGGTGGCAGCGCCGCAGGGCCTATGCGCCCTGGGCTGGGCGCAGGCCACACCGGTTCGACCGCAACCTGGTGGTCATTGGCGCGGGCTCGGGCGGGCTGGTCACGGCCTACATCGCGGCGGCAGTGAAAGCCAAGGTCACCCTGGTGGAGGCGCGCGACATGGGGGGCGACTGCCTGAACACCGGCTGTGTGCCCAGCAAGGCCCTGATTGCCAGCGCCAAGGCGGCGCATGCGGTGCGCAAGGCGGGCGGGTTTGGCGTGCAGGCCGGTGAACCCCAGGTGGACTTTGCCGCCGTCATGCGCCGGGTGCAGCAGGTGGTGGCCCAGGTGGCGCCGCACGACTCGGTAGAGCGTTACACCGCGCTGGGTGTGGAGGTGATGCAGGGCCACGCCCGGCTGGTCAGCCCCTGGGAGGTGGAGGTCACCTCGCTGGATGCTGACGGTTCAGAGAAAAAGCAAACCCTCAGCACCCGCAGCATCGTGCTGGCCACCGGCGCCAGCCCCACGGTGCCGCCAGTGCCAGGCCTGGGCCTTGGTGCGGGTGAAGTGCCCTACCTGACCAGTGACACGCTTTGGACGGCCCTGGCCAACCGCCCCCAGCCGCCCCAGCGCCTGCTGGTGCTGGGGGGTGGGCCCATCGGCTGCGAGCTGGCCCAGGCCTTTGCGCGGCTGGGTTCGCAGGTGACCGTGGTGGAGGCGGCAGAGCGCCTGCTGAGCCGCGAAGACGACGAGGTGAGCCAGTTTGTGGCCGAACGCCTGCAGGCCGAGGGCGTGCGCCTGCGGCTGGGGCACACCGCCGTGAAGGCCACGCCAGGCGCTTTGGTGCTTCGCGGCGCCAGTGCTGACCTGGAAGAGCCGTTCGACGAGCTCATCGTGGCCGTGGGCCGCAGTGCCCGGCTGACAGGCTACGGCCTGGAGGAGCTGGGCATTCCCACCGGCAAGGTCATCGACACCAACGAGTACCTGGAGACCCTGTATCCCAACATCTACGCGGTGGGCGATGTGGCCGGGCCCTACCAGCTCACCCACGCGGCCTCGCACATGGCCTGGTTTGCGGCGGTGAACGCGCTGTTCGGGCAGTTCAAGCGCTTCAAGGTGGACTGGCGCGTCCTGCCCGCCGTGACCTTTGTGGACCCGGAGGTGGCGCGGGTGGGCCTGAACGAGCGCGAGGCCACCGCCCAGGGCGTGGCCTATGAGGTGACGCGCTACGGCCTGGACGACCTGGACAGGGCCATCGCAGACGACGCACGCCACGGTTTCGTCAAGGTGCTCACCGCGCCGGGCAAGGACACGATTCTGGGGGTCACCATCGTGGGCGAACGTGCGGGCGACTGGCTGGCCGAGTTTGTGGCGGCCATGAAGCACGGGCTTGGCCTCAACCAGGTGTTGGGCACCGTCCACGCCTACCCCACCTATGCCGAGGCCAACAAGTTCGCCGCTGGCAACTGGAAGCGGGCTCACGCCCCACAGGGTGTGCTGCGGTGGGTCGAGCGCTTTCACGCCTGGCGTCGGGGTTAGGGGCTCAGGGCAGGGGGGCTTGATGCATCTGGTTCTGGCCGGCGCTGGCCATGCACATCTGCAGGTGTTGCGGGCCTGGGGTCGGCAGCCGCCTGATCTGGCGTCCGGTCTGCGTGTGACCCTGGTGTCGCCCCATCCGCAGATGACGTATTCCGGGATGGTGCCTGGCTTTGTGGCGGGGCGTCATGCCCTGGGCGACTGCCAGATTGACTTGGTGCAGGTGGTTCAGCCGTTGGTGCAAGCAGCCGCCG
>CAZRRW010000096.1:3826-9460 GCA_964602505.1 uncultured Burkholderiaceae bacterium | reverse complement strand
CTTGGGCGCGGTCTCGGGCTTGCGCAGGCCGGTGGTGCGCTTGTCCAGCAGCGGCGCGAGTTCGATGCCGTCGATCAGGTCCACCGGGTCGAGCACGTTGCCTTCACTCTTGCTCATCTTCTGGCCCTGCGCGTCGCGCACCAGGCCGTGGATGTAAACGTGGTGGAAGGGCACCTGCCCGGTGAAGTGGGTGCTCATCATGATCATGCGGGCCACCCAGAAGAAGATGATGTCGTAGCCCGTTACCAGCACCGTGCTGGGCAGAAACAGCTTCAGCTCAGGCGTCTGCTGGGGCCAGCCCAGGCTGGAGAAGGGCACCAGGGCAGACGAGTACCAGGTGTCCAGCACGTCCGGGTCGCGGGTGAGGGGGCCGCTATAGCCAGCAGCCTGGGCCTTGGCTCGGGCTTCGGCTTCGTCGCGAGCCACAAAGATCTGCCCGTCGCTGCCATACCAAGCGGGAATCTGGTGGCCCCACCACAACTGGCGGCTGATGCACCAGTCCTGGATGTTGTTCATCCACTGGTTGTAGGTGTTGACCCAGTTCTCGGGGTAGAACTTCACCGCACCTGATGCCACCGCGTCGATGGCCTTTTGCGCAATCGAGCGGGTGTCCGTCTCGGGCGACGCTGAGGTTTCGCCGATGGGCCGCCCCGAGGCGAAACGCGCCCCCTCGGGGGGCAGCGAGGACACGTCAGTGCCGAGCGTGGGGGCCGACGGTTTCGTCATGGCGACGAACCACTGGTCGGTGAGCATGGGCTCTACCACCTGGCCGGTGCGGCCGCAGATGGGCAGCATCAGCTTGTGGGGCTTGATCTCTTGCAGAAAGCCCTGGGCCTCCAGATCAGCCACCACCGCCTTGCGGGCGACAAAGCGATCCATCCCCTGATAGGCCTTGGGGCCGTTCTCGTTGATCTTCGCATCGAGTGTGAAGATGGTGATAAGTGGGATGTCGTGACGCAGGGCGCAAGCGTAGTCGTTGAAGTCGTGCGCGCCAGTGATCTTGACGCAGCCTGAGCCGAACTCGCGGTCCACAAAGTCGTCGGCAATGATGGGAATGCGCCGGTCGCACAGGGGCAAATCCACCCACTTGCCCACCAGGTGCTTGTAGCGCTCGTCTTCGGGATGAACGGCCAGCGCACCGTCGGCCAGCATGGTCTCGGGCCGGGTCGTGGCAATGGTCATGCCCCGGGTCAGTACGCCGCCGATGGGTTGCGGTCCGTCGGCAAACGGGTAGGTGATGTAGTGCATCTTTCCGTCGCTCTCGGTGGCTTCCACCTCCAGGTCGCTGACCGCACTTTTCAGCACCGGGTCCCAGTTGACCAAGCGTTTGCCGCGGTAGATGAGCCCTTGCTCATGCAGGCGCACGAAGGTCTCGGTCACCACCTTGGACAGCTTGTCGTCCATGGTGAAGTACTCGTGCGCCCAACTCACCGAATCGCCCATGCGGCGCATCTGGCGGGTGATGGTGTTGCCCGACTGCTCCTTCCACTCCCACACCTTGGCGGTGAACGCCTCTCGGCCCAGGTCGTGCCGGCTCTGGCCTTTCTCCTGCAACTGCCGCTCCACCACGATTTGTGTGGCAATGCCCGCATGGTCGGTGCCAGGCACCCAAAGGGTGTTGTGGCCGCGCATGCGGTGGTAGCGGGTGAGCGCGTCCATGATGGTCTGGTTGAACGCGTGGCCCATGTGCAGCGTGCCTGTCACGTTGGGTGGCGGCAGCTGGATGGCGAAGGACGGCTGGGCCGGGTCCAGCGTGGGGGTGTACAGGCCACGCGCTTCCCAGTGCGGCCCCCACCGTTGCTCTATGGGGGCGGGCTCAAAGGACTTGGGCAGATCAGCAAGGGTGGGCATGTCGGGCAGGAGGTCGGTGGCAGGTCGGTGACGAGTCCATCACGCAAAAAGCAAGTGGCACCCGCAGGTGCCACGCTAGAGAGATGCCCGAATTTTACGCAGCGCCTGGGCTGCGGCCCGGTGCGCTACCGGCTACTTCTTGCGGTCCATGCTCTTGCCGATTTCGTTGCCGATCAGCGCACCCGCTGCCGCGCCAGCGGCCGTGCCTGCGGTGCTGCCAAACGTGACCGACGAGCCCACGACGCCGCCTACCACGGCCCCGGTGCCGATGCCGATCTGCTGTTTGGTGGGGGGCGTCGAACATGCGGCCAGGCCCAGCACGGCGGCGCCCATGCAAAGCGCGACGACGCGCGTTGGGGTGGATGGGCGATGTGCCTGGACGGCTTGAGTTTGGATCACGGGGTGTACTCCCAGAAGATGGACACAGGCCATTGGACTGCCAAGGCCTGTTAACGTTTCACTTGAAGTGCAAGCAATTGCATGCAGCTTGAAACCTTTTGTGTGCCACCCGCCGGGTGTGGACCACGATGACAGGACGTGCAGCAACATGACAACAGAGCAGACAATGCCGGTGCTGGTCGCAGGCGGGGGCATTGGGGGACTTTCCGCGGCCCTGGCCCTGGTGCGGCAGGGCTTGCGGGTCACGGTGCTGGAGCAGGCGCAGGAGATCGGCGAGATCGGGGCGGGCATCCAGCTTGGCCCCAACGCCTTCGCAGCCTTTGATGCCCTGGGCATTGGCGATGCCGCGCGCGCTGCGGCGGTGTACACCGACTTCATGGTCATGCATGACGCGGTGGACGAAAGCCTGGTCGGGCGCATCCCCACGGGCGAGGCCTTTCGGCAGCGCTTTGGCAACCCCTATGCGGTGGTGCACCGCGCCGACATGCACCAGTCGCTGTACCAGGCGGCGCTGGCCCATGCGGCTGAGGGCCTCATCCAGGTGCACACCGCGAGCCGGGTGGTGGGCTTGAGTCAGGCCGCAGATGGCGTGACGGTGCGCTGCGCGGACGGTCGGGTGTTTGAAGGTCAGGCCCTGATCGCAGCAGACGGCATCAAGAGCGCCATCCGCGAGCAGCTGGTGGGCGACCCGCCTCGGGTGACCGGGCATGTGGTGTACCGCGCGGTGGTCGAGCGCGATGACTTCCCGGCCGAGCTGCGGTGGAACGCGGCGAGCATCTGGGTGGGGCCGAACTGCCACCTGGTCCACTACCCCTTGCGCGGGGGCGAGCAGTACAACGTGGTGGTCACCTTCCATAGCCGCGAGCAGGAAGAGTGGGGTGTGCGCGACGGCAGCAAGGAAGAGGTGCAGAGCTACTTCCAGGGCATCAGCCCCCGCGCGCGTCAGCTCATTGACCTGCCGAAAAGCTGGAAGCGCTGGGCCACCGCCGACCGCGACCCGATTGGCCAGTGGACCTTCGGGCGCGTGACGCTGCTGGGTGATGCGGCCCACCCGGCCACCCAGTACATGGCCCAGGGGGCCTGCATGGCGATGGAAGACGGCGTGACGCTGGGCGAGGCAGTCCGCGCCACCCGCACGCCCGGCGTGCAGGGTGGCCAGCCCGACTGGACGGCCGCTCTGGGCCTGTACGAGCGCAGCCGGGTGGCCCGCACCGCGAGGGTGGTGCTGAGCGCGCGCGAGATGGGGCGCATCTACCACGCCAAGGGCGTGGAGCGGCTGGTGCGCAACGAGCTGTGGAAGGGGCGTTCGCCCGAGCGCTTCTACGACGCGCTCGAATGGCTGTACAGCTGGAACGTGGCCAACTGCCTGGCAGCCTGAGGCTTCACATCAGCAGGTGTTCGCCAGCGTTGTCGCCGCCGAGGATGACGTAATTCACTCGGCGCACATCCATCAGGCTTTTGCCGCCGGCATAGCTGATGGAACTCTGCAAGTCTTCCTGCATTTCGCGCAGGGTATCGGCCAGCCTGCCCTTCACCGGCTCGAGGATGCGCTTGCCCTCGACATGCTTGTACTCGCCCTTGTTGAAGTCGCTGGCCGAGCCAAAGTACTCCTTGTAGAGCTTGCCGTCGACCTCCACGGTCTTGCCTGGGCTTTCCTCGTGTCCGGCAAACAGCGAGCCGATCATCACCATCGTGGCCCCGAAGCGGATGCTCTTGGCAATGTCGCCATGCTCGCGGATGCCGCCATCGGCAATGATGGGCTTGGTGGCCACGCGGGCGCACCACTTCAGCGCGCTGAGCTGCCAGCCCCCTGTGCCGAAGCCGGTCTTCAGCCGGGTGATGCACACCTTGCCGGGGCCAATGCCGACCTTGGTCGCGTCGGCCCCCCAGTTCTCCACGTCGATCACGGCTTCGGGCGTGCCCACATTGCCCGCGATCACGAACGCCTTGGGCAGCTTGTGCTTGATGTGGGCAATCATCTTCTGCACGCTGTCGGCGTGGCCGTGCGCGATGTCGATGGTGATGTAGTCAGCCCCCACGCCCTCGGCTGCCAGCTGGTCGATCACCGCGTAGTCGGGGGCCTTCACGCCCGAACTGATGGACACGTACAGCCCCTGGTCGCGCATGGCCTTGGCAAAGGCCACGTTGTCCAGGTCGAAGCGGTGCATCACGGCGAAGTAGCCATTGGCCGCGAGCGTCTGGTAGATCGGCTCGTCCAGCACGGTTTTCATGTTGGCCGGCACCACGGGCAGCTTGAAGCGGCGGCCGCCAAACTCCACCGAGGTGTCGCATTCGGCGCGGCTTTCCACCCGGCATTTGCGGGGCAGCAGGAGAACGTTGTCGTAGTCGAAGATTTGCATGGAACTCAAGCCTCAGATAAACGTTGAAGAACGTGTGAGCGCTTGGCCTGCCCCGGCTTTCATGCCCGGTCTTGCAGGAGACGGGCACAAAAAACCGGGCGCAAGAAAACTTGGGCCCGGTGGCTGATTCTAGGCACTGCGGGCCGCCGCGTCGACCCGCGGGCGGGCTCCCGCACAATCAGGCTTGGATATCCAATCACAACAGCCAGGGGGCACATCATGGGCATTCGTCGCGCGGTATGGACAGCACTGCTGCTAGGGGCTTGTGTGGCCGCACTCACGGCCTGTGCCAGCCTGTCGGGCGAGGTGGCACCCACGGCGGTGAACTGCCCGCGCGGCGTGCCCGACGGCGCGACTTGCCTGCGCGGCCAGGATTCCGCCGCGTCGCACTACCTCATCGTGATGCCGCAGCGCTGGAGCGGCGTGCTGGTGGTGCATGCCCATGGCGGCCCAGACCTGGGGCCGCCGTGCGCCGCCCGCGCCGACGAGGACATCCAGCGTTGGGCTATCACGGTGGCCGAGGGACACGCCTGGGCGGGCTCGGTGTTCCGTCAGGGCGGCTTTGCGGTCACCACCGCCGCCGAGGACACCGAGCGCGTCCGGCGCATCTTCGTGGCCCATGTGGCGCAACCCAGGCGCACCCTGCTGCACGGGCAGTCCTGGGGGGCGATGGTGGCCACCCGGGCGGCCGAGCTGTTCCCGCGCTCGTGGGACGGCGCGCTCCTGACCAGCGGCGTGGTGGCGGGGCCGGTGACCTATGACTTCCGGCTGGATCTGCGGGTGCTCTACCAGCACCTGTGCAACAACCACCCGCGCCCGACAGAGCCGCAATACCCCCTGTGGATGGGGCTGCCGGCAGGCGCCACCATGACGGCGGCCGACCTTGCGGTGCGGGCCGACGAATGCCTGGAGCTGCGCACGCCGGCTGCCCAGCGCACGCCTGAGCAGGCGAGGCGGCTCAAGACCATCGTCGACGTGATCCGGATTCCGGAAACCTCGGTGATCGCCCACCTCAACTGGGCCA
>CAZRRW010000096.1:0-3780 GCA_964602505.1 uncultured Burkholderiaceae bacterium | reverse complement strand
GAGCCCCTTTGGCAATGCGGGCGTGCGCTACAGC
The DNA here is from genome assembly GCA_964602505.1 of uncultured Burkholderiaceae bacterium. GTDB lineage: Bacteria > Pseudomonadota > Gammaproteobacteria > Burkholderiales > Burkholderiaceae_C > CAZRRW01. Next base: position 3,746 of record CAZRRW010000096.1, on the reverse strand, counting down.
GGCTCGGCCGACGATGCCGCGCTCAATGCGGCGATCGACGCGGCAGGCCTTCGCTACCGGGCCGACCCGGCCGCTGCGGCCGCCTTTGCCGCCGACACCGACCACGCCGGGCGCTTTGCCATGCCGGTGGTTGCCACGCACGGCATCGGTGACTCGACGGTCTTCGTGGAGGGGCAGGACACCTTGAGGCGGCGCATGGAGGCGGCGGGCAATGGCGCCCGCCTGGTGCAGACCTTTGTGGATTCGCGTGAGCACAGCTACCTGGGCGACCCGATCTACCCACCCTTGTTCGAGGCCCTACTGCGCTGGGTGGAGACGGGCGACAAGCCCACTGCGCAGCGCATTGCCGCACGCTGCCCCGAGATGCGGCCTGCGTAGGCGGCCGAGTGCCGCTTTGTGCCGGCCTATCAGGTGCAGCCGCTGGCTTCACGCATACCGCCGCGCTGAAGGCCTGGCCTGCGGAAGCCTGGGTGATTCCTAGAATTCCGCATGCTTTTCACAGACGAGGACGCTGCGGCGTCCGGCGCACGCCCCGCGCCCTCGTTGCTCGCCCACCTCAACCCTGAACAACACGCCGCCGTCACCCTGCCGGCGGAGCATGCACTCATCTTGGCGGGGGCGGGTTCGGGCAAGACGCGGGTGCTGACCACCCGCATTGCCTGGCTGATCCAGACCGGGCAAGTGAGCCCCGGCGGCCTGATGGCGGTGACCTTCACCAACAAGGCCGCCAAGGAGATGCTGACCCGCCTCACGGCCATGCTCCCGGTGAACACCCGCGGCATGTGGGTGGGCACCTTTCACGGCCTGTGCAACCGCTTTCTGCGGGCCCACTGGAAGCTGGCGGGCCTGCCGCAGACCTTCCAGATCCTCGACGCGCAAGACACGGTCAGCGCCATAAAGCGCGTGATCCGTGCGCTGAACCTGGACGAGGAGCGGGTGGTGCCCAAGCAGACCGCGTGGGCCATTGCCAGCTGGAAGGAGGATGCCCTGCGCCCGAAGGATGTGGAGGTGCGCGACGGGCTGACCCAAAGCCAGGTGCAGGTGTATGAAGCGTATGAGGCGCAGTGCCAGCGCGAAGGTGTGGTGGATTTTGCAGAGCTGCTGCTGCGCACCTACGAGCTGCTTCGCGACCAAGCCGATCTGCGCCAGCACTACCAGCGGCGCTTCCGGCACATCCTGGTGGACGAGTTCCAGGACACCAACCGCCTTCAGTACGAGTGGTTGAAGATGTTTGCCACCCGGGCTGGCGAAGCAGTGTCGGGCATCGTGCCATCGAATGCGGTGTTTGCCGTGGGTGACGACGACCAGAGCATCTACGCGTTTCGCGGTGCGCAGGTGGGCAACATGGCGGCCTTCGAGCGCGAGTTCGGGGTGCGGCACCTGATCAAGCTCGAACGCAACTACCGATCGTTCGGCAACATCCTGGACACCGCCAATGCCCTGATCGAGCACAACACCCACCGCCTGGGCAAGAACCTAAGCACCGAGCAAGGCCCCGGTGAGCCGGTGCGGGTGGTGGAGGCCGCGAGCGATTTCGAGGAAGCCCGCTGGCTGCTGGACGAAGCCCAGGCCCTGCATCGAGACGGCATGCCCCGCAGGGAGGTCGCCGTGCTCTACCGCAGCAACGCACAGAGCCGGGTGATCGAAACCGCGCTCTTCAACGCCGGAGTGCCCTACCGGGTGTACGGGGGCTTGCGCTTCTTTGAGCGTGCCGAGGTCAAGCACGCGCTGGCCTACCTGCGCCTGATCGAGAACGCCAATGACGACACCAGCTACCTGCGGGTGGTGAACTTTCCTCCCCGCGGCATAGGTGCACGCAGCATCGAGCAGCTGCAAGACGCAGCGCGCGCCAATGCCACCAGCCTGTTCGAGGCAGTGGGCCAGGTCACGGGCCGCGCCGGGACGGCGCTGGGGGCCTTTAACGCCCTGGTGAGCGTCCTGCGAGAGCAGTCGCAAGGCAAGACCTTGCGTGACATCGTGGAGATCGTGCTCGACCACAGTGGCCTGCTGGCGCACTACCGCCAGGAGCGTGACGGGCAAGACCGGGTGGAGAACCTGCAGGAACTGGTCAACGCGGCCGAGGCGTTTGTGACGGTCGAGGGCTTCGGCAAGGAGGCGGCAGCGCTGACCTCGGCCCTGTCCCAGTCGCCTGCGTCCCAAGGTCTGGGTGGCGAGGGCTTGGCCGAGGCGGCTGCCGCAGGCCAAAGCCCTGGCGCTGGTGACGCGCCGGACGACACCGGCGAAACGCTGTCGCCGCTGGCCGCATTCCTGAGCCATGCTTCCTTGGAGGCCGGCGACAACCAGGCCCAGGCCGGGCAGGATGCCTTGCAGCTCATGACGGTGCATGCCGCCAAGGGTCTGGAGTTTGATGCGGTGTTCATCACCGGGCTGGAGGAGGGCATCTTCCCGCACGAGAACTCGCTGGCCAGCCACGACGGCCTGGAGGAGGAGCGCCGCCTTGCCTATGTGGCCATCACCCGGGCCCGGCAACGCCTGTATCTGCTGCATGCCCAAACCCGCCTGCTGCACGGGCAGACTCGCTACAACATCCGCAGCCGCTTCTTTGAGGAGCTGCCTGAAGGCGCACTCAGGTGGGTGACGCCCAAGCGGTCCGGGTTTGGCGACCCGCATCCTGGCTGGGGTGGCGGCTTCGCAGGCCGCGACGCCCACGTCGCGGGGGGCGCCTGGGGCACGCAGGTCGCAGGTGGCGTGGGCACCTGGAGCCAGGCGTCAAGCGGCAGCGCTGGCGCGGCTTCAGCGTCTGGGGCCAAGGCGGCGCCGTTCAGGCCCGGGCAGTCCGTGTTCCACAACAAGTTTGGTGAGGGCGTGGTACTCACGCTCGAGGGCAGTGGCGACGATGCACGGGCGCAGGTGAACTTTCCGCGCCATGGGGTGAAGTGGCTGGCCTTGTCGATCGCCAAGCTCACGCCGATCTAGTCTGCCCGCCTTGGGGTGGGCCATGAAAAAAGCCCCCGCGTCTTTCGACGCGGGGGCTTGCAGGTCATGCAGGCCTGCAGTAGCAGGCCTGGCTCAGGCAGGCATCAAGCGGCCTGGAAGGTGCTGCCCTTGATGTTGGGGTAGCGCACGTGCTCCACCAGGTCCTGGGTGGCCTTCTTGGGGGCCGGGGTCAGCAGGCTCACGATGATCATCACCGCAAAGCCCAGTGGCATGCCAAACACGCCTGCGGCGATGGGCGCGATATCCCACCAGGTTGCGTCTTTGACCGAGGTGGTCACGCCGAACACGCTGCGCAGCCAGGGCTGGGTCATGCACATGTAGTACAGCGTGATCGAGAAGCCCGAGATCATGCCGGTGACACAGCCCCACTTGTTGGCCCGCTTCCAGAAGATGCCCAATACGAGCGCCGGGAAGAAGCTGGCTGCCGCCAAGGAGAACGCTGCAGACACGAGGAACAGGATGTCGGCGATCTTGAGCGAGGCCACGTAGGCTGCCAGCAAGGCCACCACCAGCAACAGGACTTTCGACACGGTCACCCGGCGTGCGGCCGAGGCGTTGGGGTCAATCATCTTGTAGTACAGGTCGTGCGACAAGGCGTTGGCAATCGTCAGCAGCAGGCCGTCTGCGGTGGACAGCGCAGCAGCCAAGCCGCCAGCAGCGACCAGGCCCGAGATGACATAGGGCAGACCGGCGATCTCTGGTGTGGCCAGCACGATGATGTCGCCACCAATGCGCATTTCAGCCAGTTGCAGGATGCCGTCCTTGTTGATGTCGGTCACGCTGAGCAG
>CAZRRW010000095.1:8739-9463 GCA_964602505.1 uncultured Burkholderiaceae bacterium | reverse complement strand
CCTCGGGGACACGGCGGGCCAGGTGTTCGTCTTCTTCATCCTCACGGTGGCGGCAGCCGAGTCGGCGATTGGCCTGGCCATCCTGGTGGTGCTGTTCCGCAATCGCTCCACGGTGGCGGTCGACGAGCTCGACACCCTCAAAGGCTAAGGCAAAGAGTTTCATGGCTGCGACGCTTTCTCAGAACATGCTGCTGGCGGTGCCCCTGGCCCCGCTGGCAGGGGCCGTCATCGCGGGCCTGTTTGGCCGGCAGGTCGGTCGCAAGGGCGCCCACTTCTTCACCGTCCTCGGGGTGCTCATCGCCTTTGTGCTGTCGGTGATGGTGCTGGCCAAGGTGGCTGGCGGGGCCCGCTTCAACCAGACCATCTATGAATGGATGGTGGTGGGCGGCCTGAAGATGGAGGTGGGCTTCCTGGTGGACGGCCTCACCGCCATGATGATGTGCGTGGTCACCTTCGTGTCCCTGATGGTCCACATCTACACCATCGGCTACATGAAGGACGACCCGGGCTGCCAGCGCTTCTTCGCCTACATCTCGCTGTTCACCTTCTCCATGCTGATGCTCGTCATGAGCAACAACATGCTCCAGCTGTTCTTTGGCTGGGAGGCGGTGGGCCTGGTCAGCTACCTGCTGATCGGCTTCTGGTACACCAAGCCCACGGCCATCTTTGCCAACATGAAGGCCTTCCTGGTCAACCGCGTGGGTGACTTCGGCTTCATCCTGGG
>CAZRRW010000095.1:0-8648 GCA_964602505.1 uncultured Burkholderiaceae bacterium | reverse complement strand
CCCCGGCACGGACTGGATGCTGGTCACCGTGATCTGCATCTGCCTGTTCATCGGGGCCATGGGCAAGTCGGCCCAGTTCCCGCTGCACGTCTGGCTGCCCGATTCGATGGAAGGCCCCACGCCCATCTCGGCGCTCATTCACGCCGCCACCATGGTGACGGCCGGCATCTTCATGGTGGCGCGCATGTCGCCCCTGTTCGAGCTGTCAGACACCGCCTTGTCCTTCGTGCTGGTCATTGGCGCCATCACGGCCCTGTTCATGGGCTTCCTCGGCATCATCCAGAACGACATCAAGCGGGTGGTGGCTTATTCCACCCTCAGCCAGCTGGGCTACATGACGGTGGCGCTGGGCGTGTCGGCCTACTCGGTGGCGGTGTTCCACCTCATGACGCACGCCTTCTTCAAGGCCTTGCTCTTCCTCGGGGCTGGTGCGGTCATCGTGGCCATGCACCACAACCAGGACATCCGCTACATGGGCGGCCTGGCCCGCCACCGCAATACCCAGATCGCGTGGATCACCTCTCTGCTGGGTTCTCTGGCCTTGATCGGCACCCCGCTGTTTGCCGGCTTCTATTCCAAGGACAGCATCATCATCGCGGTCGAGAACAGCACGCTGCCTGGCGCCGCCTTTGCCGAGTTTGCCGTGCTGGCCGGCGTGTTCGTCACGGCCTTCTACTCCTTCCGCATGTACTTCCTGGTGTTCCACGGCAAGGAACGCTGGGACGAGGCCCTGCACGACGACCATCACGACGACCACGGGCATGACGAGCACCACCAGCTGCCCATCAACCCGGGCTGGTCCATCAACGCGCCGCTACTGCTGCTGGCCGTGCCCTCGGTGGTGGTGGGCTTCCTGACCATCCAGCCCATGCTGTTTGGCGAGTTCCTGGCCGACGCGATCACCGTCAACGCCGAAAAGCACCCCGCCATGGAGCACCTGAAAGAGCACTTCCACGGTGCGCTGGCCATGGCAGGGCACGCCTTCGTCACCCTGCCGCTGTATCTGGCGGCTGCCGGCGTGGCACTGGCCTGGTTCTTCTATGTCAAGCGCCCTGACATTCCCGCGGCCATTGGGCGCGCCCTGTCGCCGCTGGTGCGCCTGCTGGAGAACAAGTACTACATGGACGCCATCCACGAGCGCATCCTGTCGCCCTTGGCCGTGGCGCTGGGCCGCGGCTTCTGGAAGGGCGGTGACCAGCTCGTCATCGACGGCGCCATCAATGGCGCGGCACGTGCCACGGGCTGGGTGGCTGCGGTGGTGCGCCGCTTGCAGTCGGGCTACCTGTACCAGTACGCCTTGGTCATGGTGCTCGGCGTGTTCCTGATGATGAGCTACTTCGTCATCTGGCAGAAGTGATGCGGGCTTGAAGAAGACAAGAACATGGGAACCCTGAGCCTCGCCATCTGGACGCCGATCTTCTTCGGCCTTGCACTGTTTGCCTTTGGCAAAGACGAGAACGCCCACCAGGTGCGCTGGGTGGCGCTGATTGCGGCGCTGACCAGCCTGTTCATGACGGTGCCGCTGATGCTTGGCTTCGACGCGACGTCTGCCGACATGCAGTTTGTGGAGAAGGCCGCGTGGATCTCGCGCTTCGCCATCCACTACCACCTGGGCGTGGACGGCCTGTCGCTCTGGTTTGTGCCCCTCACCGCCTTCATCACGGTCATCGTGGTCGTCGCCGCCTGGGAGGTCATCACCGACAAGGTGGCGCTCTACATGGGCTCCTTCCTGGTGCTGTCGGGGCTGATGATCGGCGTGTTCTCGGCGCTCGACGCCGTGCTGTTCTACGTGTTCTTCGAGGCCACGCTCATCCCGATGTACATCATCATCGGCGTGTGGGGTGGGCCGCGCCGGGTTTACGCGGCCTTCAAGTTCTTCCTGTACACCCTGGCCGGCTCGCTGCTGATGCTGGTGGCCCTGCTGTACCTGTACACCAAGTCGGGCGGCAGCTTCGACATCCAGACCTGGCACGCCCTGCCACTGCCCCTGTCGGCGCAGAGCTGGCTGTTCTTTGCCTTCCTGGCCGCCTTTGCGGTCAAGGTGCCCATGTGGCCGGTGCACACCTGGCTGCCCGACGCCCACGTCGAGGCGCCCACCGGCGGCTCGGTGGTGCTGGCGGCCATCATGCTCAAGCTGGGTGCCTACGGCTTCCTGCGCTTTTCCATGCCCATCCTGCCTGATGCGGCGCGCGAATGGGCCTGGCTCATGATTGCCCTGTCCATCATTGCGGTGCTCTACATCGGCCTGGTGGCCCTGGTGCAGCAAGACATGAAGAAGCTGGTGGCCTATTCCTCCGTGGCCCACATGGGCTTCGTCACCCTGGGCTTCTTTGTGTTCGACCACCTGGCCGTCAGCGGTGCCATCGTGCAGATGATTGCCCACGGCTTTGTGTCGGGCGCCATGTTCTTGTGCATTGGCGTGCTGTACGACCGGGTGCACTCACGCGAGATCGCCAGCTACGGCGGTGTGGTGGCCACCATGCCCAAGTTCTCCATGTTTGCCGTGTTGTTTGCCATGGCCAACTGCGGCCTGCCCGGCACCGCCGGTTTTGTGGGCGAGTGGATGGTCATCCTGGGCGTGGTCAAGGTGAATTTCTGGCTGGGCATGGCCGCCGCCACCACCCTGGTGTTTGGCGCGGCCTACACCCTGTGGATGGTCAAGCGGGTTTACTTTGGCGAGGTCGTCAACGACGACGTGCGCGGCCTGAGCGACGTGAACCGCCGCGAGTACACCGTGCTGGCCATCATGGCCATTGCCGTGCTGTGGATGGGCCTGCAGCCCAAGCCGCTGACCGACGCCATGGACCCGTCGGTGGCCAAACTGGTCAAGCAGGTCGCGGCCTCCAAGCTGTGAGCGGAGCACATTGATGAGCACAGGCATCGTCGTCACCACCACTGCACCGGTCGCGCCCAGCGGGGCCGACGCGGTGCTGATGAACATTGGTTTCCTCCTGCCCGAGGCGTTTTTGCTGCTGGCCGCCTGCGTGGTGGCCGTCTGGAGCGTGCTGGCCGCGCCGGGCCGGCAGCACCGCGTGTACTGGGTGGCACAGGCCAGCCTGCTGCTGACCTTCGTGCTCAACCTGCTGTTCTTCCAGCTGGGGCAAACGGTCTATGCGCTGAGCTACCTCTTCGTCAGCGACCCAATGGGCCACCTGCTCAAGGCCGCAGCCACCCTGGCCGTCATGGTCACGCTGGTCTATGCCCGGCCTTACAGCGCCCAGCGCGACATCCCCTCTGGCGAGCTGAACACCCTGGCCATGTTTGCCCTGCTGGGCATGATGGTCATGATCTCCGGCAACAACTTCCTGGTCATCTACCTGGGGCTGGAGCTGCTGACGCTTACCTCCTACGCCCTGGTGGCGCTGCGGCGCGACAACGCGCAGGCGACCGAAGCCGCCATGAAGTACTTTGTGCTGGGCGCGCTGGCCAGCGGCTTCCTGCTGTATGGCCTGTCCATGATGTACGGGGCCACGGGCTCGCTGGAGCTGGCCGACGTGTACAAGGCCGTGGCCTCGGGGCAGGTGAACAAGCAGGTGCTGGTGTTTGGCCTGGTGTTCATCGTGGCGGGCCTGGCCTTCAAGCTGGGTGTGGTGCCCTTCCACATGTGGGTGCCCGACGTCTATCACGGCGCGCCGACGGCAGCGACTTTGATGATTGCCGGCGCCCCCAAGCTGGCGGCCTTTGCCATCGTCATCCGCCTGCTGGTGGAAGGGCTGCTGCCCCGCGCCGCCGAATGGCAGCAGATGCTGGGCGTGCTGGCCGTGGCCTCGCTGCTCATTGGCAACCTGGCCGCCATTGCGCAAACCAACCTCAAGCGCATGCTGGCCTACTCCACCATCGCGCAAATGGGCTTCATGCTGCTGGCCCTGCTGTCGGGCGTGGTGAACAACAACACCTTCTCTGGCCCCAACGCCTACAGCGCTGGCCTGTTCTACGTCATCACCTACGTGCTTACCACCCTGGGCAGTTTTGGCGTCATCCTGCTGCTGGCGCGCCAAGGCGTGGAGGCCGACGACATTGACGACTTGCGCGGCCTCAACCAGCGCAGCCCGCTGTATGCGGCGGTGATGGCGTTGTGCCTGTTCTCGCTGGCGGGCATTCCGCCCACGGTGGGCTTCTATGCCAAGTTTGCGGTGTTGCAAACCCTGGTGGCGGCCAACCAGCCGGTGTACCTGGGGCTGGCCATCTTTGCCGTGCTGGTGTCGCTGGTGGCGGCCTTCTATTACCTGCGGGTGGTCAAGGCCATGTACTTTGACGCACCCAAGGACCAGGCGCCCTTTGCCGCCGGTGCCGACATGCGCGCCGTGCTGTCGCTCAACGGGGCCGCGGTGCTGGTGCTGGGGCTTGTGCCCGGCGGCTTGATGGCCTTGTGCGAATCGGCGATTCGCCTCACCCTGGTGAGCAACTGACCAGCCGCTGCGCGGGTCAGGCCTTTCTTACACAGCACCATGGACTCCAAGGCTGCGGTTTGGCTGCTGCTCCTGCTGGCCTTTGTGGCGGCCAATGCGCCTTTCCTCAACGAGCGGCTCTTGGCCATCGTTCCCCTGGCGCGCTTTGCTGCAGAGGGCAAGCCGGTGTGGGTGCGCCTGCTGGAGCTGCTGGTGGGCTACGGCCTGGTGGGGCTGGTGGCCGTGTGGCTGGAAGGCCGCTTTGGCGACGTGCGGCCCCAGGGCTGGGAGTTCTATGCCATCACCGCCTGCCTGTTCATCACCCTGGCGTTTCCGGGGTTTGTGATGCGCTACCTGAGTCGCGCGCGCAGGCAATCGGCCGCGCCGGGCGCTTGAGCGCCAAACCTGCCACACTGCCCGGATGAAAGTGCTCGACCTCCAATGCCTGCAAGGCCACACCTTTGAGGGGTGGTTTGGCTCGGAAGACGATTTCCAGTCGCAACTGGGCCGTGGCCTGGTGCAGTGCCCGGTGTGCGGCGCTGGCGAGGTGAGCAAAAAACTCTCGGCCCCTCGCCTGAACCTGGGCGCCACGCCCCCGCGCGAGGTGCCCGCCCAGGCCGAGCCCGCCACGCAGGGCACTGCACCGCGCGACGCCGCAGGCGCCGTGGCCTTGCCCGCCCCCATGCAGCGTGCGCTGTTGGAAGCGATGCGCAAGGTCGTGGAGATCACCGAAGATGTGGGCACCGGCTTTGCCGAGGAAGCCCGCCGCATTCACTATGGCGAGGTGCCCGAACGCGGCATCCGTGGCCAGGCCACGCCCGAGCAAGCCGCCGCGCTGCGCGAAGAGGGCATTGAGGTGATGAGCCTGCCTATACCCGCCGCCCTCAAGGGCCCGGTTCAGTAAGCCTGAATGCCCTAGGGCAGCACCCGCCCCGGGTTCAGCAGGTTGTGAGGGTCTAGCGCCTGCTTGATGCGCCGCATCCACGCCAGGGCCGCCGCGTCCTTGTAGTGCGGCAGCTCGTCGCGCTTGAGCCAGCCCACCCCATGCTCGGCCGAAATGCTGCCGCCAAACCGCGCCACCGCTTGGTAGACGATGGCGTTGGCCACCGCCTCTTGCGTGTTCAAGAACTCGGCCGCGCCCACGCCCGGCGGGGCCTGCACGTTGTAGTGCAGGTTGCCGTCGCCCAGGTGGCCAAAGTTGACCAGGCGAATGCCGGGCAAGGCGCGTTCCAGCGTGGCGTCGGTTTGTGCCACAAACGCCGGAATGGCCGACACCGGCAAGGAAATGTCGTGCTTGATGTTGGTGCCTTCTTCCGCCTGCGCCAAGGGAATGCTTTCGCGCAGGTGCCAGAAGTGCCGGCTTTGCGCCACGCTTTGGGCCACTGCGGCGTCGCTGGCCCAGCCTTGTTCCATGGCTTGCTCAAACACCGCTTCCAGCCGCGCCTGGGCGTGGGCCTCGCTCTCCACGTCTGACACTTCCATCAGCACCCGCCACGCGTCGCCGTGGCCGGCCAGCGGCTGCGCCAGTTGCGGCATGTGCCTGGCCACCAGCGCCAGTGAAAAGCTGTTCATCACCTCAAAGCCGGTCAGGGCGGGGCCCAGCAGGCGCTGCGCCGCGCCGAGCAGGCTGACGGCCGCGGCCATGCTGGGCACAGCCACCCAGGCCGTGACCTGCGCGGCGGGCAGGGGGTAAAGCCGCAGCGTGGCTGCGGTAATGACGCCCAGCGTGCCTTCGCTGCCAATCAGCAGGTTGCGCAGGTCGTACCCGGTGTTGTCTTTGCGCAGGCCGCTGAGCAGGTTGACCACCTCGCCGTCGGCCGTGACGGCCTCTAGCCCCAAACACAAATCTCGCGCGTTGCCGTAGCGCAGCACCTGCGTGCCGCCCGCGTTGGTGGCCAGGTTGCCGCCAATGGTGCAACTGCCCTCCGCCGCCAGGCTGAGGGGGAACAAAAAGCCCGCTTCGCGCGCAGCCTGCTGCACCGCCTGCAGCACGCAACCCGCCTCTACCGTGAGGGTGGCATTGGCCGCGTCTAGCGCGCGCACCCGGTTCAGCCGCTGCAGGCTCAGCAGCACCTGGGTGCCGCTGGCGTCTGGGCCAGAGCCGCCCACCAGCCCGGTGTTGCCGCCCTGGGGGACGATGGCCACGTTGGCAGCCGCGCAAGCCTTCACCACGGCCGCCACCTCGGCCGTGCTGCCGGGGCGCACCACCGCCAGGGCATGGCCCGGCCAGCGTTTGCGCCAGTCGTTTTCCCAGGCGCTCAGGTCGCCATGGGTGGCGCGGGTCAGCACGTGGGCCGCGCCCACCGCCTGGCGCAGGGCGGGCAGCAAGTCAGCCATGTTCAGCCGCTTGTTGGGCCTTGGCGCTGGCCAGGCGCAGGCGCACATGCGCTGCCAGCGCCACAAACAGCACCACGCAAAGAATGGTTTGCACCAAGGCCAGCGTGGCGCTGGGCTGGCGGTCGCTGGTGGCGCGCACTACGCCCTCGGTGAAGTAAATCCACACCACCAGGCTCATCCAGCGGTAGGTGTACATGCGGTTCTTCAGCAAACCCGCCAGGGGAATGCACAGGGGCAGCACCTTCAGCACCAGCCAGCTGCCGCCGGGGCGCAGCGGCGCCAGCCACAGCTCCCACGCCAGGCCCAGGGCAATCAGCCCCAGCAGGCATGCCACGGCCACGCCGCGCGTCCAGCGCACATGGGCCGGGGGCTCTGCCGCCGGGGGCGTGGTGTTGGGCAAGGGGTTTGGGGCCAGGGTGTTTGTCATGCGGCTGGCATGATATTGACCCATGAGCACCTCAGCAGGCCATTGGCTGGCCCGTTTGCAGCAGTGGCCTTGGCTTGAAACCGCCCGCACCCTGCTGGCGCGCTTTCGCGAAGACCGCTTGGGCCAAACGGCCGGCAGCCTCACCTTTACCACCGTCATCTCCATCGTGCCGCTGCTGACGGTGGCGTTGGCGCTGTTTACTGCCTTCCCCATGTTCAGCCAGTTCCAGGGCGCGCTGGAAAGGTATCTGTTTGACAGCCTGGTGCCGCCCAGCGTGGCCAAAAACACCATGGGCATGCTTACGCAGTTTGCGCAGAAGGCCAGCCGCCTGGGGGCTGCGGGCCTGTTGGTGCTGCTGCTGTCGGCCATTGCCCTCATGCTCACCATTGACCGCGCGCTCAACGCCATTTGGCGGGTGCAGCGCCCGCGGCCCCTGGCCCAGCGGGTGTTGATGTATTGGGCCGCCGCCACGCTGGGGCCGCTGCTGCTGGGCGTGAGCCTGAGTGCATCCGCCTATGTGTTTGCCGCCTCCAAGGGGCTGGCGGGCGCGGGCGTGCCCAAGCTGTGGCTGCTGCTGTTGATTGATGTGTTTGAAGTGACCGGCTTTGCCCTGGCCCTGGGCGCGCTGTACCGCTATGTGCCCAACACCGCCGTGGCTTGGCGCGACGCGCTGGTGGGCGGCCTGGTGGCGGCCCTGGCGTTTGAGCTGGCCAAGCGCGGCTTTGGCTGGTATGTGAAGGCCATGCCCACCTATGGCGCCATCTACGGGGCCTTTGCCTCGGTGCCCATCTTCTTGCTGTGGGTGTATGCCAGCTGGCTGATTGTGTTGCTGGGCGCCGTGGTGGCGGCCTATGCGCCCAGCCTGCGCCTGCGCATACGCCGGGTGCAGGGCGTGGCGGGCGGCGAGTTTGCGCTGGCCTTGGCCGTGCTGCGCGCCTTGCGCAGCGCCCAGTCTGCTGAAGCGCAGCAGGGTGCCCAGGCGCCCAAGCGCGGCCTTAGGGGCTTGACCTTGGCTGCCTTGTCGCGCGATTTGCATGTGGACCCACTGGAGGTGGACGCGGCCCTCACCACCCTGAGCGCGCTCGACTGGGTGGCCCGCCTGTCTGACGAAGACGAACCCCGCCACGTGCTCATTTGCGATCCGGCCACTACCGCGGCCGAGCCCCTGGTCAAGCGCCTGCTGCTGGCGCCCGAGCTGGCGGTGGGCGGCTGGTGGCAGCAGCTGGACTTTGAGGGCCTAACGGTGAGTGATTTGCTGTAGGGTAGGCCTAGGCTGAGATGTGAGACCCCGTCGAGACCCCGAAAAGTGTCTGAGAGTCCTTCAAAACCTGCCGAGAGCCAAAGTCATGAAATTCGCTTTTTATGGATTAATCATATTGATTGAGTATCGATAGGCTAACGAAATTTGAAAATAGAAGCGCTGTTGACGGCACACTGGCTTGCTAGGGAAGGTCTGCACAAACGCTGTTTTGCGTGAGTGTGCGGCGTGAATTGAG
>CAZRRW010000094.1:0-9592 GCA_964602505.1 uncultured Burkholderiaceae bacterium | reverse complement strand
TCACCGAGGAGCCGTCACCTGTCACGGTTCAACAGCGAGCGGGACATCGCCCACAGACCATCTGTCACCCACTAAACTGCTCGAAAGAGCCCAGTACAGCTGGGGATTATTTGAAGAATCCTCACGCCAGCGCCTTCGCCTTCACATAGGCCGGCCGGGCCAAACAAGCCTTCAGCCAGGCCTGAACCTGGGGGTGGGCTTCGAGCAACGGCTTTTCGGGCCGCACCCACATCAGGATGGACGCGCAGTTGACGTCGGCCACGGTAAAGCGGCTGGCCGCCACGTAGCGCTGGCCCTCGGGCTTGGCGGCCAAATGAGCCTCCAGCACGCCCAGGCAGGGCTTCAGGCGGGCGGCGGCCTTGTCGGCGAATGCGGCGTCGCGCCGCGCCTCGGGCAGCGCCAGGCGGTGCATCAGGAGGGTGAGCGCGTCGCGCTCCACCTCGTTGACCACCCAAAAGCTCCATTGCAGGCACTGGGCTTCTTCCTTCACGTCGGCCGGGGCCAAGGGGCCACCGTAGCGCCGCGCCAGGTACAGCGTGGTGGCCAGGCTCTCCCACACCACGGTGCCGTGGTCGTCAATGACGGGGATGTGCCCATTCGGGTTCAGGGCCAGCATCTCGGGCGTGCGGGGGACGCCGGTTTTGTAGTCCACCGGCACCTGCTCGTAGGCCAGGCCCATTTCCTCGGCCAGCCACAGGGGGCGGATAGCGCGTGACGCCGCAATGCCATAGATTTTCAAGCTCATGCTCTTCAAGCCTCCGAAAAACTGTTACTCGACAACAAATTCATCAATTCAACCAAGTTTGCAACACCCTGGACAGGCTTGTTTTCTGGCAACCCCTGCGGTTTTTGGCGGTTCAGCCAGGCCACTTGCATGTTGGCCGACATGGCACCCTCTACGTCGAGCGCCCAGTCGTCGCCCACGTGCAGTACCTGCTCTGGCGGGTGGCCAGCCACGCGGCAGGCTTCCAGAAAGATGCTGGGGTGCGGCTTGGCCACACCAAAGGCCCGCGCCGACACTGCGCCACTGAAGTAGCGCGCCAAGCCCAGGTCGCCAGGCTCGTGGCGCCCCAGGCGGCTCAGGTCGGCATTGCCGTTGGTCAGCGCCACCACGGGGAACCGCGCCGCCAGCCATTCCAGTGCGGGCAAGGCGTCGTCGAACAGCGCCACCTTCTGCCGCTCGGCAAAAAACACCTCAAAGGCCGGCTCGGCCAGGGCTTCGGGTTCACCACCCTCGGCCAGCGCCCGGCGAATGGCCTCGCGGCGAAAGGCGCTCAGGTCACGCGCCAGGTCGGGGCGCTCGCGTTCCACCTCGTCGCGCAGGGCGCGCAGGCGCTGCGGCCCCCACAGCGCGGCGGTGGCCGGGGCGTGGGCCTGCAGCCAGGCGTGCAGCGCGGTCTCGGCCCGCTGGATGGTGGGCCAGATGGGCCAGAGCGTGTCGTCGAGGTCCAGCGTCACTGCACGGATGGGTGGGCGCAAGGGAGCATGCAGGGTGGGAAGAAACGCCATGAAATTGATGCAGCGCAGCGCAGGGGAATCAACGGGGCAACACAATACGGAGAACTCGCGAACACATGGCCTTTTCCCCAGCCCCACCGTACACCCACGGCAGCGTGCCCAAGACGGGCATTCTCTACTGCAACCTGGGTACCCCCGACGAACCCACCGCCCCCGCCCTGCGTCGCTATCTGGCCGAATTCTTGAGCGACCCGCGGGTGGTGGAGATCCCCAAGCCCGTCTGGTGGCTCATCCTGCACGGCATCATCCTGCGGGTGCGCCCGGCCAAGAGCGCTGCCAAGTACGCCAGCATCTGGACACCCGAGGGCAGCCCCCTGCGAGTGTGGACCCAGGCGCAAGCCAACGCCCTGCAAGCCACGTTGCAAAGCCAGGGGCATGCGGTCAGCGTGAAGATGGCCATGCGTTACGGCCAGCCCAGCGTGGCCAGCGTGATGGACGCCTTTGCCGCCGAGGGCTGCACCCGGGTGCTGGTGCTGCCGGCCTACCCACAGTACAGCGGCACCACCACCGCCAGCGTGGCCGACGCGGTGTATGCCTGGGCAGCCAAGGCCCGCTGGCTGCCCGAGTTGCGCTTTGTCAACCAGTATCACGACAACGCGGGCTACATCCACGCCCTGGCTGCCAAGGTGCAGGCCCACTGGGCGCAGCATGGCCGCGGCGAGAAGCTGGTGATGAGCTTTCACGGCGTACCCAAGCGCACCCTGATGCTGGGCGACCCCTACCACTGCCAGGCCCACAAAACTGGCCGCTTGCTGGCCGAAGCGCTGGGCCTGGGCAAGGACGACTACCGCGTCACCTTTCAAAGCCGGTTTGGCAAGGCCGAATGGCTGCAGCCCTACACAGAGCCCACCGTCATCGAGCTGGCGCAGGGCGGCACCCGGCGCATCGACGTGGTATGCCCCGGCTTCACCAGCGACTGCCTCGAAACCCTGGAAGAGATTGCCATGGAGGTGCGCGAAGCCTTCACCAGCAGCGGCGGCGAAGGGTTTCACTACATCCCCTGCCTGAACGACGACGCCGGGTTTGTGCAGGCCTTGGCCAGCGTGGCGCAACAGCACCTGGCAGGCTGGCCCACCCAGGCTGGCGCGGGCAGCAGCGCCGGGGCCCTGGCCGCCCAGCGCAGCGCCGCGCTGGCCTTGGGCGCGAAAGACTAGCCGCGCCATTGCCTGCACCGGGATGCCAAGCATTCCAGCCACGCTGATGCGCGGGGGCACGAGCAAGGGCCTGTTCTTCCACGCCGCCGACTTGCCACCCTGGCACGCGGACCCGACGCAACGCGCCGAGCTAGACGCCATCTGCCTGCGGGCCATCGGCAGCCCCGACCCCTATGGCACACACATGGACGGCCTGGGTGGCGGCACCAGCAGCACCAGCAAGGTGGTGCTGGTGAGCGCAGCGGCAGCCGACCTGCAAGGCCTGGCACAAGGCCATGACCTGGCCTTTCGCTTTGGCGCGGTGGCCATTGCTGAGCCGCTAGTGGACTGGAGTGGCAACTGCGGTAACCTCACCACCGCCGTGGCCCTGTTTGCGTTGCAAAGCGGGCTGCTGAAATCCACCGTGGCCGAGGGCCCGCAACTCGTTCGCCTGTGGCAGCAGAACCTGGGCAAAACCATCCTGGCGCATGTGCCCATGCACCAGGGGCAGGCGCTGGAACACGGTGAATTCACCCTCGACGGGGTGGCCTTTCCCGGGGCCGAGACGGTGCTGGAGTTCATGGACCCTGCTGGTGAAGGTTCTGGCGATGATGACGACTCAGCCCTGCCGCTGCTCCCGACGGGGCGAGTCATCGACACGCTGCAAGTGCCCGGTGTGGGCAGCATCCCGGCCACCCTCATCACCGCAGGCAACCCCACCGTGTTCGTGCCTGCAGCGGCGCTAGGCCTGACAGGCACCGAACGGCAGGCCGAGGTGAACACCCAACCCTCGCTCTTGCAAAAGCTGGAGGCCGTGCGCGCCGCCGGGGCGGTGGCCATGGGCCTGGCCACCAGCGCCGAGCAGGCCACCCGCGAGCGCCCCGCAACGCCCAAAGTGGCATGGGTGGCCCCGCCTGCGGCCTACACCACGCCCAGCGGCGCGGCGGTGGCGGCGGCAGACGTCGACCTGGTGGCCCGCATCGTCAGCATGGGCAAGCTGCACCATGCCTTCACCGGCACCGGCGCAGTGGCGCTGGCGGCCGCCGCCGCATTGCCCGGCAGTGTGGTGGCGCAGTACCTGGCTGCGCCGCGTTCAGTCAGCGGGCCGAGCGGTGGCCTCACGGAAGTCTGCTTTGGCCACGCGTCGGGCAGGCTGCGCGTGGCGGCCGAGGTGCAGGCCAGTGGCGGCGGCTGGGCCGTGAAACGTGTACGGCTGAGCCGCAGCGCGAGGCGTTTGATGAGCGGCCTGGTCTACGCCTAGGCGCCGCTGAACGTTCAGTCGTCCTCACTCAAACGGATGCCCCGCTTGCGCAGGAGGATGGGCACCAGCAGCATCAAGGCCGAGATGAAGAGGATGGTGCCCGCAATCGGCTGCGTCACCAGGGCCCACCAGTCGCCCTGGGTGATGGCAAGCGCGTTGCGCAACTGCTTTTCACACATGGGGCCGAGGATCATGCCGACGATGACCGGTGCCACGGGGAAGTCAAAGCGGCGCATCAGCACACCCGCCAGGCCCACAAACAGCATGAGGTAGAGGTCAAACGCGCTCTGGCGCATGCCGTACACGCCGATGGTGGCAAACACCAGGATGCCCGCATACAGCTGCGGCTTGGGGATGGTGAGCAGCCTGGCCCACACGCCCACCAGGGGCAGGTTCAGCACCAGCAGCATGACGTTGCCGATGTAGAGCGAGGCGATCAGGCCCCACACCAGATCGGGGCTGGTCTGGAACAGCAGTGGCCCGGGGCTCACGTTGTAGTTTTGAAAAGCTGCAATCAAGATGGCGGCGGTGGCCGACGTGGGAATGCCCAGCGTAAGCAAGGGCACCAAGGCACCAGTCGCGCTGGCGTTGTTGGCCGCCTCTGGCCCGGCCACGCCCTCAATGGCACCCGGCCCGCCCTGCACCGAAAACTCCGCCTTGTGCTTGCTGAGCTTCTGTTCAGCTGAATAGCTGAGAAAGGTGGGAATCTCCGCCCCACCCGCTGGCACCGAGCCAAAGGGGAAGCCAATAGCCGCGCCGCGCAGCCACGCGGGCCAACTGCGCTTCCAGTCGGCCTTGGTCATCCACAGGCTGGTGAGCTTGTTGCGGCTTGAGTCTTCGGTTTTGGGCTCGTAGATGACCTGATACAGGCATTCGCCCACGGCAAACAGGCCTACGGCCACCAGCACGAACTCAATGCCGTCGGTCAGTTCGGGAATGCCCCCTGTGAAGCGCGAAATGCCTGCGATTTGGTCAATGCCAATCAGGCCAATGGCCAAGCCCACGCCCAGGCTGGCCATGCCGCGCAACATGCTGTTGCCCAGCACGGCGCTCACGGTCACAAAGGCCAGCACCATCAGTGCAAAGAACTCACCGGGGCCAAAGGCCAGGGCCCAGTCGGCCACCAAGGGCGCAAACAAGGTGAGCAATACCGTGGCAATGGTGCCCGCCACAAAGCTGCCCACCGCCGCCGTGGCCAGCGCGGGCCCGGCGCGGCCGCTGCGCGCCATGCGGTTGCCCTCCAGCGCGGTCATCATGCTGGCACTCTCGCCCGGCGTGTTCATGAGGATGCTGGTGGTGGACCCACCAAACATGGCACCGTAGTACACGCCGCAGAACATGATGAGCGCACTGGTCGGCTCGACCTTGGCCGTCACTGGCAGCAGCATGGCCACGGTGAGCGCCGGGCCAATGCCGGGCAGTACGCCAATGGCGGTGCCGAGCAGACAACCGATGAAGGCCCACATGAGCGTGGTGGGCTGTAAGGCGACTGAGAAGCCTTGCATCAGGGCATTGAAAGTGTCCATCTCACGCGCCCCGTTTAGAAGTACTGATTGATCAACGACGGCAACTTCAAGTCGAGCACCAAGGTAAACAACCAAAACACTGGCAGCGTGATGGCCGCGCCGATCAGCGCGTCACGCACCGGCTTGGCGGAGCCAAAGCCCCGCGCCACGCAAGTGAACAACAGCACAGCGCCCAGCACAAAGCCCACGCGGGTGATCAAGCTGGCATGCAGCACCACCCCGGCCACCACCCACAAGCCGCCGCGCACGTCCGGGCGCAAACCATCGCTGCGGTCTTTGAAGTTGCGCAGGCCGCCCGTGGCCACCTGCCAGGCGAGCAAGCCGCCCACCACCGCCAGCAACACCGCTACCAAGGCCGGGGCAAAGCGTGGGCCCACACCGGCATAACCCGTCTCAGGCGGCAGCAAATAGGCACCGACGGCATAGACCACCGCCAACACCAACAAAAAGGCCGCAATTGCGGCCTGCCAAGCTTTGGCGCTCATGGGCGGAGGCCCTAGGCCTTCACCAACCCCACGTCGCGCATCACGGCCGTCAGACGGGTGAACTCGGCATCGACAAAGCGGCCGAACTCGTCACCTGCCATGAAGGCCGGGAACCAGTCGTTGTTCTTCAAGCCTTCTTCCCAAGCCTTGGTTTTGGTGGCAGCGGTGATGTCGGCAATCAGCTTGGCGCGCTGTGCCGCAGTGATGTCGGGCGCACCGTACACGCCACGCCAGTTGCCAAAGTCCACATTGACGCCCTGCTCACGCAGGGTGGGCACGTTCTCGCCCGGGATGCGCTGCGCGCCGCTGACGGCCAGCGCCCGCACACGGCCGCTCTTGATGAACTGCTGAAACTCGTTCCAGCCGCTCACGCCCACCGTCACATGCCCGCCCAGCACGGCGGCGCTGGCCTCGCCACCGCCGGCAAAAGGCACGTAGTTGATCTTGCTGGCGTCGACACCCACATCCTTGGCAATCATGGCTGCGCCAATGTGGTCCACCCCACCGCGTGAGCCACCACCCCACTTCACCGAGCCAGGGTCGCGCTTGAGCTGGTCGGTCAGATCTTTCAGGGTGCGAAGTGGCGAGGCAGCAGGCACCACGAAGGTGTTGAACTCGGTAATCAACCTTGCCAGCGGTGTCAGGCCGCGCAGGCCAATGGCGGGCGGTGTCTGGATGAAGGCGCCGATCATCACGGCGCCCATCACCATCAGTGCGCTGCCGTCGCCCTTGTTGGCATTGGCAAACTGGGCCAGGCCCAGCGCACCACCTGCACCGCCGCGGTTCTCAAACTGCGCCGTCTTGGCCACACCGGCCTCGATCATGCTTTTGCCGAGCAGGCGGCCGGTCTGGTCCCAGCCGCCCCCGGGGTTGGCGGGAATCATGAACTTCAGCGCGTCATTGGCCAGGGCCAGTTGCGGTGCGCCCAAAACGCCCAGGCCAGCGGTGGCACTGCCTGCGGCCAGTACCTGGCGGCGCGTGAAAATGCGGGTCATGTCGGTCTCCTCCAAAAGCCAGGGAATGTTAGCCGCGCCTGCCCAGCCCCTGGTACGCGTTTGCCCGCACGGCCTCTGATGACGCCCGGCGTCCGTCTGGACAAGTGGCTATGGGCCGCGCGGTTCTACAAGACGCGCAGCCTCGCCACTGACGAGGTGAGCCTGGGCCGGGTGCTGGTGAATGGCCAGCCCGCCAAGCCCGCCCGCGAGGTGAGGCCGGGTGACGAGCTGAGCATCCGCCAGGGCAGTGGTGGCAACGCCAGCGTTCGGGTGGTGCAGGTGCTAGGCCTGAGCGAGCAGCGCGGCCCTGCCCCAGTGGCCCAGCAGCTCTATGCCGAAACGCCAGACAGCCTGGCAGCTCGCACGGCAGCGGCCGAACAGCGCCGCTTTGCCCGCGAGCCAGCCCTGGCCATTGAGCAGGGCCGCCCCACCAAACGCGACCGCCGCGATATTGGCAAAGCCACCGACTGGCAGCGCTGGAGCGCTCGTTTCGACGGTTAGGCGATCGTCTATGTTCCGGGTGAGATGATGTCACCCGTCAAGACCGCAAAACTGGCCTCGGTTCAATATTGACGTGCTGGAAGGTAATCGGCCATTAGTTAATAAACTTAACTAATCAATCGTTTAGTCGGCTTTAGGCGACTGGAATCATCCTTTTATCCACTCATCTGGTGCCATAACGCCAGGTGCTTCCAGCCGCCTCGCCGCCGCCTCGTCCCCCAGCAAGCGCCAGCGCCACCAGTCTGTGCTGATGCGCACCACCACCGCGTGATGGGCGGCCTGACGCTCCTGGGCCAAGGCATGCCGCCGCAGGAACCGCAAGGTCTGGGTGTCCGCGCTTGCCGAACCGCCAAAGGTGAAGTGGTCGGCCCCGTCCAGCCACAGCAAGGCCTTGCTGCCCGCAGGCAAGGCGGCGAACACCGCACGGCGCTCCGCCGGGGTGTTGGAGTGGCCGCGCGCCAGGCCCAGGCGGGCCAGGGGGTCGTCGTCTTCGCTGCCAGTCAGGCAAAGGGTGGGCGCCGTGACCTGGCGGTACTGCGCCGGCTGCGGCGCGGTGCTGCTGCCCGGGCTGAAGCAGGCATAGGCCTGGATGCCCAGGGCAGCACCGCCCCCGGCCATGCGAACCAGGGCGGGCACCCGGCCCATGCCTTCGTCGCGCCCGGCCAGGCTCAGGGTGGTATGGCCACCGAAGGAGTGGCCGCTCATGCCCACTACCTGCGCGGCAGCCCCCTTCACCAGCCCGCGGCGACGCGACTCGGCCACCACGAAGGCCACGTCCTGCAGGCGGCTGCGAGCCGCGTCGATCGAGGCCACCTGCCCAATGCCGCCCAGCCCAGCAGCGCGCACGGCCACGTTGTCACTGCCCGCATGTTGCGGGCAGACCACCGCAAACCCCGCGGCGGCCCAGGCCTGCGCCCATACCGCCCCGGCCCCCCGGGTGCCGCCAAGCCCGTGGGAGAACAGCACCAGGCCCCCGGCGGGCTGCCCGCGCGGGCTGCGGATGCGCACCGCCACGGCCCGGCCGCGGGCGGCGTCGGGCCAGTCGTCATCAAGGGCGTCTACAGCCCTCTCCTCGGCCCTGGCCAACCGCAGCCAAGGGGCGGCCAGCAGGCCAGCACCGCCCGCCACCACAAGGCGGCTGAGCCGCCGCCGGGGCACAGATTGCGGCTGCGCTTGAAAAGCTGCGGCCTCACCCCATTTACCCGCCCAAGCTTTATTCATGACCATGAATCCCGAAAAAAACGAATCAAATCAATCACCTGGCGGTGTACCCGGCAGCGACAACCCGGTAAGCGGTAAAGCCGCTGCACCGGCTGCAGGCTCTTCAACCAACGAAGCGAACCAGGCCGCGGCTGACGGTACGGACGGTTCTTTACATCCGCTGGACCCCCTGGCCGCCACCCAGGCCGAGCTGGCCATTGCGCAGGCGAAACTGGCCGAGATGAGCGACGCCTACCTGCGCGCCAAGGCCGATGCCCAGAACATCCAGCGCCGCGCCGCCGAGGACGTGAGCAAGGCCCACAAGTTTGCGGTAGAGGGCTTCGCTGAGAGCCTGTTGCCGGTGGCCGACAGCCTGGAGGCCGGCCTGGCCATCCAGGACGCCACGCCCCAGCAGATCCGCGAAGGCGCCGAGGCCACCCTGCGCCAGTTGCAGGCCGCGCTGGAGCGCAACAAGGTCAAGCCCATTGCGCCCGAGCCGGGCACCAAGTTTGACCCGGCCTTGCATCAGGCCATCAGCATGGTGCCCGCCGACCAGGAGGCCAACACCGTGGTGAGCCTGCTGCAGAAGGGCTACACCATCGCCGAGCGCACCTTGCGCCCCGCCCTGGTGACCGTGGCCGCCCCGAAGTGACGGGCCGGCACACCCACAGCGCTTGA
Organism: uncultured Burkholderiaceae bacterium; assembly: GCA_964602505.1. Lineage (GTDB taxonomy): Bacteria > Pseudomonadota > Gammaproteobacteria > Burkholderiales > Burkholderiaceae_C > CAZRRW01. The sequence goes on along the minus strand of CAZRRW010000094.1, from coordinate 295 downwards.
AAACGCACAAGTTATCCACAGATTCAACACATCTCAATTCACAGGATTTCGGAGAACCCCATGGCAAGAATCATCGGCATCGACCTCGGCACCACCAACAGTTGCGTGGCCATCATGGAGGGCGACACCACCAAGGTGATCGAGAACGCCGAAGGTGCGCGCACCACGCCGTCCATCATCGCCTACCAGGAAGATGGTGAGGTGCTGGTGGGCGCCAGCGCCAAGCGCCAGGCGGTCACGAACCCGCGCAACACGCTGTACGCGGTGAAGCGCCTGATTGGCCGCAAGTTCACCG
>CAZRRW010000093.1:0-9607 GCA_964602505.1 uncultured Burkholderiaceae bacterium | reverse complement strand
TGTTCAACCTGTTCTTCGAGAACAGCACCCGCACCCGCACCACCTTCGACATCGCCGCCCAGCGCCTGAGTGCGGATGTGTTCACGCTCGACATCCAGCGCTCGTCGGCCGCCAAGGGCGAAAGCCTGCTCGACACCATTGCCAACCTGTCGGCCATGCAGGCCGACCTGTTCGTGGTGCGCCACAGCGAGTCTGGCGCGCCCTACCTGATTGCCGAGCATGTGGCCCCGCATGTGCACGTGATCAACGCGGGCGACGGGCGGCATGCCCACCCTACACAGGGCCTGCTCGACATGTACACCATCCGCCACTACAAGAAGGACTTCTCCAACCTGGTGGTGGCCATCGTCGGCGATGTGCTGCATTCGCGGGTGGCGCGCAGTGACATCCATGCCCTTACCACCCTGGGCGCGGCCGAGGTGCGGGTGGTGGGCCCCAAGACGCTCGTGCCCGGCGACATGGCGGCCCTGGGCGTGCGGGTCTGCCATTCGCTGGACGAAGGCCTGAAGGACGCCGATGTGGTGATCATGCTGCGCCTGCAGAACGAACGCATGAGTGGCGCGCTGCTGCCGTCCTCGGGCGAGTTCTTCAAGACCTACGGCCTCACGCAAGACAAGCTGGCCCTGGCCAAGCCCGACGCCATCGTCATGCACCCGGGGCCGATCAACCGCGGGGTCGAGATCGACGGTCGCGTGGCCGACGGTGCGCAGTCGGTCATCCTGCCGCAGGTCACCTTTGGCATCGCGGTGCGCATGGCGGTGATGAGCATCGTCGCCTCCTCCACGGCCTAGTGCCCCACGCGGAGCAAACCCATGAAACTTCTCATCCAAGGCGGCCGGGTGATCGACCCGGCCTCAGGCCGAGACGAGCAGGCCGACGTGGCCGTGGCGGCGGGCCGTATCGTTGCCATCAGCCCGCCCGGCAAGACGCCCGACGGCTTTGCCCCGGCCAGAACCATCGACGCGCGCCAGCGTTGGGTCATTCCCGGCCTGGTGGACCTGAGCGTGCGCTTGCGCGAACCGGGCCATGAGCACGAAGGCATGCTGGAGAGCGAGCTGGCGGCGGCCGCGGCTGGCGGCGTGACCAGCCTGGTGTGCCCGCCCGACACCGACCCGGTACTCGACGAGCCGGGCCTGGTGAACATGCTGAAGTACCGGGCGCAGGGGCTCAACGGCAGCCGGGTGTTCCCGCTGGGGGCGCTCACCCGCGGCCTGCAGGGCAAGGTGCTGACCGAGATGGCCGAACTCACCGAGGCGGGCTGCGTGGGCTTCACCCAGGCCGACCACCAGACCCTGGACACGCAGGTGGCCTTGCGCGCCCTGCAGTACGCCGCCACCTTTGGCTACACCGTGTGGGTGCGCCCCAGCGATGCCGCGCTGTCCACTGGCGTGGCCGCCAGCGGGCCGCTGGCCACCCGGCTGGGCCTGTCTGGCGTGCCGGTGCAGGCCGAGACCATTGCCCTGCTCACCTGGTTTGAGCTGATGGCTGCCACGGGCGCACGGGTGCACCTGGCGCGCCTGTCCAGCGCTGCCGGGGTGGATCTGCTGCGTCAGGCCAAGGCCCGTGGGCTGAAGGTCACGGCCGATGTGAGCGCACACCACCTGCACCTGAGCGATGTGGACATCGGCCACTTCGACGCCCGCTACCGCATGACGCCGCCGCTGCGCCAGCCGCGCGACCGCGAGGCCCTGCGCGCCGCGCTGGCCGACGGCACGCTCGACGCCTTGGTCAGCGACCACACCCCGGTGGAGGCGGAGGAGAAGAACCTGCCCTTTGCCGAGGCCGCCCCTGGCGGCAGCGCGGTCGAGCTGTTGCTGTCGCTGGCGCTCAAGTGGGCTGCCGACGCCCAGGTGGCCCCGGCCAAGGCCCTGGCCTGCGTCACCAGCCAACCCGCCGCTGTGCTGGGCGCGGCGCTTGGCTCGCTGGGTGACAGCGTGGGTCGCCTGGTGGAAGGCGGCGTGGCGGACGTGTGCGTGGTGGACCCGTCGGCCCACTGGCAGCCCAGTGCCGCTGCCCTGCGCAGCCAAAGCAAGCACACCCCCTTTGCCGACTACGAACTGCCCGGCCGGGTGGTGGCCACCCTGGCGGGCGGGCGGCTGGCCTACGAACGGGCGCTGGCTGCAGCCTGATGACACGCTGGCCCAGAGCCGTGTGGCGGGTGCTGCGCCTGCTGGTGCACCTGGTGCACGGGGCGCTGGTCTGCTGGTGGGTGTTCCCCCGGCTCATCCGCGAGCAGCGCTCGCAAGAGCGCTTTGCCTGGGTGAGTTGGTGGAACCACAAGGCCTTGCGCTGCCTGGGCATTGCCCTGCAGCACAGCGGCACCCCCCAGCCTGGCCCGGTGCTGGTGGTGGCCAACCACATCTCCTGGCTCGACATCCTGGTCGTCAATGCGGTGGCGCCGGTGCGCTTTGTCAGCAAGGCCGAGGTACACCACTGGCCGGTGCTGGGCTGGTTTGTGGCCCAGGCCGACACCCTGTTCATCGAGCGCGAGCGCGCCCGGGACGCCATGCGGGTGGTGCACCACATTGGCGAGGCCCTGCAGGCTGGCCAGCGGGTGGGCGTGTTCCCCGAGGGCACCACCAGCGCGGGCGCCAGCGTGCTGCCCTTTCATGCCAACCTGCTGCAGGCGGCCATTGCGGTGCAGGCGCCGGTGCAGCCGGTGGTGCTGCGCTACCGCGACGCCCGCCACGGCTGGCCCAGCCCGGCTGCCGCCTACATCGGCGACATGAACCTGCTGCAAAGCCTCAGCCGCGTGCTGCTGGCTGACGGCCTGAGCGCCGAGGTGCGCCTGATGCCAGCGCACCACACCGCGCCCGCCCCCTTGCCCGTGGTCGAAGAGCCGGGCGACGCCCCAGCCCCCATCACCCGCCGGGTGCTGGCGGCCCACCTTCAGGCCGAGTTTGAACAGGTGCTGGGCAAGCCGCAGGCTGACATGCGGCAACCCTGACGAGAAGCCGAAACGCCCTAAGGGTTCACTGTTATCGGCGCGAAGACCCCGTGGCTATTGATTGATTTTGGTTGAAAATCAGTCAATCTGATCGCTCAAATGTCACCAAATGATCGGGTTCGACGCGAATCCCGATCCATTCGCCCACGGCGTGGTCGTGGTGCGAAGGCACATGGGCCAGCAACTCGGTGCCCTGGCCGTCTTCGGCCCCCGCGCCGGCCCGCAGCGTGTACAGAAACTCCGAGCCTCTGAAGGCCTTGCGCACGATGCGCGCCTTCACCGGCGAATGGTCGTCGTGCACCACGTCGTCGGCGCGCAGAAACAGGTCGATGCGCGGCGCCTGCGGCGTGGCGTCGGCCGCGGTCAGGGCAAATTCACCCACGGCGGTGGCCAGCACCGGCTGCCCGTCGCGCTGCTCCAGGCGGGCCGGGGCAAACACGCCATGGCCAATGAAGTCAGCCACAAAGCGGCTGGCTGGCTGGTGGTAGAGGGTGTAGGCGTCGGCCCACTGCTCCAGGCGGCCGTGGTTCATCACGCCAATCAGGTCGCCAATGGCAAAGGCTTCCATCTGGTCGTGGGTGACCACCAGCGTGGTTGTGCCCGTGGCTTTGAGGATGGCCCGCACCTCGGTGGCCAGCTTGTCGCGCAGCTCCACATCCAGCCCTGAGAACGGCTCGTCCAGCAGCAGCACCCGCGGCCGCGGCGCCAGGGCGCGGGCCAGCGCCACGCGCTGCTGCTGCCCGCCGCTCAACTGGTGGGGCATGCGCTCGCCCGAGTTGGGCAGGCCAATCAGCTGCAGCAGTTCGGCCACGCGCTTGTCGCGCTCGGCCCGCCCCAGGTGGGCAATGCCAAAGGCAATGTTGCGGGCCACGCTCAGGTGGGGGAAGAGCGCGTAGTCCTGGAACACCATGCCCACTTGGCGGCGCTCGGGCGGCACCTGCACGCCGGGGCCGCTGACCACCTCGTCGCCCAGGGTGATCACCCCATCCATGGGCTGCTCCAGCCCGGCCACACAGCGCAACAGACTGGTCTTGCCGCAGCCCGACGGGCCCACCAGCACGCCAATCTGCCCCGGGGCCAGCGCCAGGCTCACGCCTTTGACCACCGGCGCGGCGCGGCCGGGGTAGCGCAGGCTTAGGGTGTCGATGTTCAGCTTCACCCCGGCAGTGTAGTGCGGGCATGGGCGTGTTGCGACACATTCGCATTTACACTCACAAAACCGGCTGGCTTTTGGCCCAGCGGTTACCTGTTGAGCGCCCCCCTGCTGTCTGCCCCTGTTTCTTCTGCGCCGCGCCGCCGGGCGCGCCCCAGCGCCATGGCGCTGCTGGCCCTGGGCCTGGCTGCCGCACTGGCGCTGCCCATCTTTGCCGTGGGCGCGGCCTGGACCCAGGTGTCGGCCAGTTCTTGGCAAACCCTGGCCCACCAGGCCAGCACCCTGCTGCCCACCTATGCCGGCACCTCGCTCCTGCTGGCCCTGGGCGTGGGCGTGGGCGTGGCGGTGCTGGGCAGCGCCACCGCCGTGGCCGTGACCTTGTTTGACTTTCCTGGGCGGCGCAGCTTTGAGTGGGCCCTGCTGCTGCCCCTGGCCATGCGGGCCTATGTGATGGCCTTTGCCTATACCGACTGGCTTGACTTTTCAGGCGTGGTGCAAACCACGCTGCGCCAGTGGCTGGGGGTACAGGGCCGGGTGCTGCCCGACGTGCGCAGCCTGCCCGGCGCGGTGCTGCTGTTCACCCTGGTGCTGTACCCCTACGTGTACCTGCTGGCGCGCGCGGCGCTGGCTGAGCGCGCTGCGGCTTATGTGGAAGCCGCCCGCATGCTGGGTGCCAGCACCCGGCGGCGTGTGCTGAAGGTGGCGCTGCCCCTGGCACGGCCAGCCATTGCCGCAGGCGTGGCCCTGGCCCTCATGGAAACCCTGGCCGACTACGGCGCCAGCGCCTACTTCGGCCTCAACACCTTCACCGTGGGCATCTACCGCGCCTGGCTGTCCATGAACGACGCGGTGGCCGCCTTTCAACTGGCCACGGCCCTGCTGCTGGTGGTGGCCGTGCTCATCAAGCTGGAGCGCCGGGCGCAGGCGCGCCTGCGCTTTGCCAGCCCCCGGGCGGGCCGGGTGGACGCCGCTGCCGCACAGCCCATCCGCCTGCGGGGCCGCCGGGTGCTGGCGGCCTGGCTGGTGTGCGGCCTGCCGGTGCTGCTGGGCTTTGTGGTGCCCGCGCTGGGGCTGCTCAAGCTCTTGCATGCGGCGGCCACCGCCCCGGGCGGCGACAGTGGCGTGGCCGGCATCGACTGGGCGCGCTTTGTCGGCTGGGCGGCCAGCAGCTTTGGCCTGGCTGCGCTGGCTGCCGTGCTGGCGGTGGGTCTGGCGCTGCTGTTTGCCTTTGCCCGGCGCGACCAGCCCAAGGCCCTGGCCCTGCGCGTCAGCGTGGGCGTGGCCTCCCTGGGCTATGCCATGCCTGGCGCGGTGGTGGCCCTGGGTGTGCTGGCGCCGCTGGCCTGGTGGCAGGCCCGCTTTCCGCAATGGGGCCTGAGCGGCCTGGTGGTGGGCACCGTGGCTGGCTTGGTGTATGCGTACCTGGTGCGCTTTACCGCCGTCGCCCTGCAGTCGGTGCAGGCGGGCTATGCCCGCGTGCCGCCCAGCATGGACGAAAGCACCCGCATGCTGGGCGCCGGCCGCTGGCGCCTGCTGAGCCGGGTGCACCTGCCGCTGCTGAGCAAACCCCTGCTGGCCGGCGGCCTGCTGGTGTTTGTGGACGTGATGAAGGAACTGCCCGCCACCTTTGCGCTGCGGCCCTTCAACCACGACACCCTGGCGGTGGTGGCCTTCCAGTTTGCGCGTGACGAGCGCCTGGCCGAGGCGGCCTTGCCTGCGCTGGCCATCGTCGGGGTGGGGCTGCTGCCAGTGGTGCTGCTCAGCCGCACGCTGCGGGGCAGCCACTGAACCGGGCAGCTTGCCAGGCGTTGCGCTTGCCGGGTGTGGCAGCGACCTTGGCGCCCCCGGCGGGAATCGAACCCACATCTAGCGCTTAGGAGGCGCTCGTTCTATCCATTGAACTACGGCGGCGTGGGCTGAATTATCGGGGCCCGCGTCAGGCCTGCCACACGCCCCAGCCCTGGCCGCGCAGGCGGATGCCCAGGTCCACCTCCATGTACTGCGCGTCGCCGTAGGGCATGGGGTTCAGGTGCTCGAACAGTTCGGTCATCAGGCGCAGGCCGTAGCGCTGCGCAAAGCGGTTGGCCTTGATGCCTGCCTTGTGTTGATCGAACCGCAAGTCGGGGTCGTGCCCGGTCATGCCCACGTACACGCAGGGCTTGCCGCTGAGGTAGCCGGGGTTGGCGCGTTTGAATGCTGCCTCGTACAACACGTCGGGCGACAGCTCAATCACGTAGACGTGGTGCGTGGCGCGGGGCATTCAATGCACACCGCCCGGACGAACCTGCAAGCCCCGCCACGACAGCGCTGCAAAGTCGCTGCGCGCCTGGCCCATGTCACCGCCAAACACAACCCGTCCGCTTAGCAAGTGCTGCCCGTGTACCGACTGGAAGTAGCGCAGCCCCTTGAAGTAGTCAGGGTTGACAGTGGCCCCGGCCTTCACCTCAATGGCATGTACGCCCGAGCCTTCTGGCCACAACAAGTCCACTTCATGCTGGACGGCGTCGCGATAGTGATAGAGCGGGCTGGTGTTGCCGTGGTGCCAGCGTTCCTTCAAGGCATCAGCCACCACGAAGTTTTCAAACAGGTGGCCCCACAAAGGGTCGCGCTGGGTTTGCGCTGGGCTGCGCAGATCAAGCAGCCAGGCCGCCAGCCCCGTGTCTACGAAGTAAAGCTTCGGTGACTTGATAAGCCGCTTGCTGGTGTTGGTGTACCAGGGCTGCAGCAGGGTGACGATGCCACTGGTTTGCAGCAGGCCCACCCACTGCGTCGCGGTGGACTGGGCGATGCCCGCATCCGTAGCCAAGCCCTGCAGGTTGAGCAGTTGCCCAATGCGCCCGGCACACAGGCGCACAAAACGCTCAAAGCGGTTGAGGTCCTGCACGCTGCTGAGTGCACGAAGATCACGTTCCACGTAGGCTGAGAAATAGCTGGCCAAGGCTTGGCTCGGGTCAAGCCGCTGGTGGTGAATGCGTGGATAGAAGCCGTTGAACACCACCTCTGCCGCACTGGCCTTGCGGTAGCCCGGGTTCAGGCGGCACAGCTCTGACAGGCTCATGGGCAGCAGGCGCATCACCGCAGAGCGCCCGGCCAGCGACTGACTCACGCCGCGCATCAGCTCAAACTGCTGGCTTCCCGTGAGCACAAAGCGCCCAGGTTGCGGGTGCTCGTCGACCACCTGTTGCAGGTACGAGGCCAGCTCGGGTGCACGCTGAATTTCGTCGAAGATGGCACCGTCTGGAAACTGCGCCAAGAACCCGCGCGGGTCGTCCAGGGCAAAGCTGCGAACGTCTGGGTTCTCCAGCGAGGCGTAGGGCTTGCCTGCGCACACCGTCCGGGCCAGTGTGGTTTTGCCTGCCTGGCGTGGGCCTGTGAGCGTGACGACCGGAAACTGGGCCAGCAGACGCTTGAAGTAAGGCGTGGCGTCCCGAAGAATCATGCCTGCATTGTAGGCCAGCTGACTAAAAAACCGTGCAAATTCACGATTCGATCGTGAATTTGCACGGTTTTGGGTGCGGCGCGCGCTACTTGGTCAACAGCCGCATCGCGCCTTCCAGCCCCTGCAGGGTCAGCGGGTACATGCGGTGGTTCATCAGCTGCTGCATCACGCTGATGCTCTGGCGGTACTGCCACACCCCCTGGGGCTCCGGGTTGATCCACGCAAACTTGGGGAAGGCGTTGGTCAGGCGCTGCAGCCACTCGGCTCCGGCTTCCTCGTTGTTGTATTCCACGCTGCCGCCCGGCTGAAGAATTTCATACGGGCTCATGGTGGCGTCACCCACGAAGATGAGCTTGTAGTCCTTGTTGTACTTGCGGATGATGTCCCAGGTGGGGAACTTCTCACTGAAGCGGCGGCGGTTGTTCTTCCACATGAAGTCGTACACGCAGTTGTGGAAGTAATAGAACTCCAGGTGCTTGAACTCGGCCTTGGCGGCGCTGAACAGCTCTTCTACCCGGCCGATGTGCTCGTCCATGGTGCCGCCCACATCCATCAGCAGCAGCACCTTCACGTTGTTGTGGCGCTCGGGCACCATCTTGATGTCCAGCCAGCCCGCATTGGCGGCCGTGCTGCGGATGGTGTCGTCCAGGTCCAGCTCTTCCTCGCTGCCTTCGCGCGCAAAGCGGCGCAGGCGGCGCAAGGCCACCTTGATGTTGCGCACGCCCAGCTCCAGCGAGTCGTCATAGTCCTTGTAGGCGCGCTGGTCCCACACCTTCACCGCGCTCTTGTTGCGGCCCTTGTCCTGCCCGATGCGAATGCCCTGGGGGTTGTAGCCGTAGGCGCCAAAGGGGCTGGTGCCGCCGGTGCCAATCATGCGGCTGCCGCCCTCGTGGCGCTCCTTCTGCTCTTCAAAACGCTTCTTCAGCGTCTCCATCAGCTCGTCCCAGCCCATCTTCTCGATCTTGGCTTTCTCTTCCGGGCTGAGCTCCAGCTCAAACTTCTTTTGCAGCCATTCCAGGGGCAGGTCTTTGGTGAAGTCGGCCACCATCTCCACGCCCTTGAAATAGGCGCCAAAGGCGCGGTCGAACTTGTCGTAATGCGCCTCGTCCTTCACCAGTGCGGTGCGCGACAGGTAGTAGAAGTCGTCGATCGAGGTGCCCCCGCCCTCGGCCGGGTCTGGCCCCACCACGCCGGCCTTCATGGCCTCCAGCAGGCTCAGGTATTCCTTCACGCTCACCGGCAGCTTGGCGGCGCGCAGGGTGTAGAAGAAGTCGATCAGCATGGTTTCGCTCCTTGGGTCATCACGCCCGCGGCTTCGTCAGCTGGTACAGCAACTGGGCCTTCACCTCGGGCCATTCGCCCGCCGTCAGGCTGTACATCACCGTGTCGCGCACGGTGCCGTCGCGGCGCAGGGCATGGCCACGGATCACGCCGTCCTTGCGGGCACCCAGGCGCTCGATGGCGGCCTGCGAGGCAATGTTGAAGTTGTCGGTGCGCCAGCCCACGGTGCGGCAGCCCAGGGCCTCAAAGGCGTGGGTCATCATCAGCAGCTTGCAGGTGGTGTTGACATGGGTGCGCTGGCAGCGCCGGGCGTACCAGGTGTAGCCAATCTCCAAGCGCTTCACCGCGGGCAGGATGTCGTGGAAACTGCTGCTGCCCAGCACTGTGTTGGTGGCCTCGTCCACCACCGCAAAGGCAAAGCGGTCGGTGGCGTGGAGCGCCGCCTCGATGTAGGCCCGGGTGTGCTCCGGCTCGGGCACCGAGGTCACGCGCAGCCGCCACAGTTCACCGTCAGCCGCGGCGGCCTTCAGCCCAGCCTCGTGCTGCAAGCCCAGGGGTTCCAGCCGAAGCCCTCGGTCACTCAGCGTGACCGGTGGGACGAAGGCCTTGGCGAGAGTCATGTCACTCCCGGTTGTGGCTGCGGCCGCCGCAAAGCGGCTTCACGTCGCTTCGCGACATGAGCCTGCGCCGCAACCGATGGACTTCGTTCATCGGTTGTGCCGCTGCATGAACACCAGCTTCTCGAACAGGGTCACGTCCTGCTCGTTCTTCAGCAGCGCGCCCACCA
>CAZRRW010000092.1:9006-9634 GCA_964602505.1 uncultured Burkholderiaceae bacterium | reverse complement strand
ACGATGGCGCTGAAGGGAAAAACGTGTTTCATCAACTACAGGGGCAGCTCGGGCCGCACAGGTCAGGAAAAAGGGGCGTTCAGGCGCACGATGGTGAGGTTGAGGTAGCCCGCAAAGGCCACCCAAACGGCATAGGGCACCAGCAGGGCGGCGATGCGCCAGTCACGCGGCCCCAGCACCACCATGAGCGCCGCGATCGACAGCCAGAAGGGCACGATCTCCCAGACGGCCCAGTCGGGGCGGCGCAGGGTGAAGAACAGCACGCTCCACAGCACGTTGAGCACCGCATTCAATGCGAACAGGCCTAGCACCTGATGTTGCTGGGCCTGGGTTTGCGCACTGTTCCAGGCCAGCACGCCAGCGGTGGCAATCAGGGCGAAGATGGTCGTCCACACCGGGCCAAACAACCAGTCGGGGGGTTGCCAGCTGGGCTTCTTGAGGGCGTCGTACCAGGGCCCAAGCCGGGTGGCCACGCCGCCCAGCACCGCCACCACAATGACCGAGGTCACCGCGACCAGCGCGGGTTTGAGGATGCCGCCGCCGTCGCTCACACGCGGGCCAGGCCCAGCAGGTGCGCGACGTCTTTGAAGAAGATGCGGACATGGGCCATGGGTTTGGAACGCACCAG
>CAZRRW010000092.1:0-8996 GCA_964602505.1 uncultured Burkholderiaceae bacterium | reverse complement strand
CTTTGTTCATGTAGGCGTCGAAGGTGAGTTTCTGTACGTCTTTGTCTTTGCAGATGCTCACAAAGCGCTCGCGGCGCTTGTCATTTTTGTACCAGAACATCTGCATGATGCCGAGCACCCAGAACACCCGGCCATGCGCCTTGAGGAAGCGCTTGCGTGCCGTGGCCAGGGCGCGCGAGTCGCCCGTGGCCAGGGCTTGTCCCACTGCCTCTGCGGCGAAGCGGCCGCAGGCCATGGCGTAGTAGATGCCTTCGCCAGAGGAGGGTGCCACCACGCCCGCGGCGTCACCCGCTACCACCACGTCGCGCCCGTTGTCCCACTTGGGCAGGGGCTTCAGGGGAATGGGAGCGCCTTCGCGGCGCAGGGTTTCGCAGCCTTCCAGTTGCACATGCTGGCGCAGCGCCGCCGTGGCACCGCGCAGCGAGAAGCCCTTGTCGGCACTGCCCGTGCCCACGCTCATGATGTTGCCGTGGGGGAAGATCCAGCTGTAGAAGTCGGGCGAGAAGCGGCCGTCGTAGATGACGTCGCAGCGCGAAGGGTCCACCTCCATCATGCCGCGCTGGTCGGGCTGAGGCGTCTTGATGATCTCGTGGTAAGCGAACACGTACTTGGTCTTCTCGGCGCCCTCGATGGCCTGACGGGCCACGCCTGACTTGGCCCCGTCCGCGCCAATGACCATGCGCGCCCGTACGCTGGCCGGGTGGCTGGGCGCTTCGTCATGCGCCTTGCGCTGAAAGTGGATGCGTGCGGTGCCGTCGGCGTCGCGATCGAGCCTTTCAAAGCTGCCGCTCACGCGGGCCGCCCCTGACGAACGGGCGCGTTCGCGCAGCCATTCATCAAACACCTCACGGTCGACCAGCCCGACAAAGCCGCCTTCAATCGGGATGTCCACCCGCACGTCGGCGGGTGAGACCATGCGGGCCGAGCGCGCCTTGGCCACCAGCAGGTGGTCCGGGATGTCGAAGTCCTTGATGAGTCGCGGGGGGATGGCCCCGCCGCAGGGCTTGATGCGCCCTGCGCGATCGATCAGCAGCACCGTGCGGCCTGCGCGGGCCAGGTCGTGCGCGGCGGTGGCACCAGCCGGGCCCCCACCCACCACGACCACGTCGTAGGTCAGGTCGCGGGTGTCGGCTAACGCCGTGGGCGCGGGCTGGGGGTCAGGCGTGGGCGTGAGATCGGCCATGGTGGGCTCCCTTGGAGGCCGCCTCGGCTGGCGGCACGTGTTGGTGAGTGGTGGCTGATGCGGCGGGTGCGACCCGCGCCTGGGTGTTGACCCGCAGCATGAGGACGGCAGCCAGCACAAAGAGGGCGGCCTCGGCCGCGAACACAACGGCATACGCAACGCCGTTGTTGCCCAGCAGCCAGCGTGAGAGATCGCTTGCGGCAGAGCCAGCCAGGCCCCCAATGCCAAAGGCGATGGCCTGCGAGGCACCCCACAGGCCCATCCGCGTGCCCTCGCGGGGTGTGCGTGGAGCCTGCGTGTCGCCTGCCGAGCCTGGGTCTGGCCGGGCGTCACCGCCAGCAAAGCTCATCATGGAGCCGATGGCGGCGATGGAGAAGGCCCCATTGGCGGCACCCATGAACCACACGGTGGGCTTGAGCGGCCAGCCTGACCCCACCAGACCAGCAGCCACCAGGCCGAGCAGGGCCACCGCCGAGGCGAGGCATCCCCAAACGATCCACGGCAGCAGCGCTTGCGTGGCCAGCAAGGCGGCTTGCTGTGGTGAGTGTGAAAGCCCCTGTGCCAGTGCCGCCGCCTTTGCGCGCCGTGCCTGCCAGCCGCCCACGGCAGCCACCAGCAGCATGCCGACCAGCACGCCGCTGTGCTGAACGCCCGCGAGCTTGGTGCTTTCGCCCGGCGTGAACCCGAATGCCGTGCCGGCGAAGGGCTCCAGGATCAGGTCCTGAGAGCTGTACGCCAGCATCGACACGAAGATGAACACGGTGAATCGCCGTGCGGTGGGCTCGGCCCAGACTTCGCGCAGGGCGGTCATGAAGCTTGAGCCCTCTGGCTCCTGGGCGGGGGCTGCGACCAGTCGCGAATCTTGTTCAACGCCTGTGATGGCGACCGCTGTCACGATGAATGCAATCAGGCACACGCCGCTGGTCACTGCGACCAGCCGCATGGGTGAGAAGGGGTCCAGCAGGACGCCTGCCGACCCCGCGGTGACGGCAAAGCCCATGATCATCATGATCCACACCAAGGTGGCTGCCGGGGCGCGCCGTTCCGGCGCGACCTGCTTGGCCAGCAGGGTCAGCAGGGCTGTGCCGCATGCGCTGACCCCCAGGCCAATGAACATGAACCCCAGGGCGGCCAGGGCAATGCCCGCCCAGGACACCACGCCTGGCTGCGCTGCCATCCACGCGGTGGCCACCGATGCGGTGCTGCCGCCGAGCGCCAGCACGCCCATGCCGCCCACGATCCAGGGCGTTCGACGCCCGCCCACGTCGGAGCCGTAGCCCATTCGCGGGCGCAGCACCTGCAAGGCATAGTGCAGCCCGACCAGCAGGCCAGGCAGCAGGGCGGGCAGGGCGAGCTCCACCACCATCACCCGGTTGAGGGTGGAGGTGGTGAGGACGACGATGGCGCCCAGGCAGGCCTGCACCAAGCCCAGCCGGGCAATGCTGAGCCAGCTCATGCCGGAGCCTGTGTGGGGGGCGTGCGCGGTCATGTGGCACCTCCGAGGATCAAGCCTCGCAGGGCGAATGCGGAGGTCATCATGCCGCCCACGTAAAGCGTGACGCCCAGGCCGCTGAACCACAAGGCCCAGCGGACTGGGTCAGCGAGAAAACGGCGCATCAGAACGCCTTGCGCCACCAGCACGGCAGCCACCCCCAGCGCATGCCAGGCCTGGCCCCAGGCAAGCAGCATGGCAACCACCACGGCCTGAGGCGCGGCCATCACCAGGCAGGCCAACCGCGCGGCAGCGTTCACCCCCAACTGCACGGGCAGCGAGCGCACGCCCATCTGCCTGTCCCCGTCCAAGGACTTGAAGTCGTTCAGGGTCATGATGCCGTGAGCCCCTGCGCTGTACAGCAAGGCCAGCCCTATCGAGCGTGAATCGGGCGGGCCGACGACCAGCAGCGCCGCGCCGGTGACCCAGGCCAGGCCTTCATAGGACAAGGCACAGGCGGCGTTGCCCCACCAGCCGTTGAGCTTTAGCCGAAAGGGCGGTGCGCTATAGGCCCAGGCCAGGGCCAGCCCGATGAGGGCCGCGCCGAACACCCAGGGCCCAAGCGCCCAGGCGACCACCAGTGACACCAAGGTTCAGGCCACGGCGAAGAAAAGGCCCCAGCGGCCCGGCATGCGCCCGGAGGGAATGGGGCGCTGGGGCTCGTTGATGGCATCCACATGCCGGTCGAACCAGTCGTTGACAGCTTGGCTGGTGGCGCACACCAGCGGGCCTGCCAGCAGAACACCCAGCAGGATGGTGGGCCAATGGGCGGCCCAACTGGCGCCCGAGGCCACCGCGCCGCACGCAAAAGCCCACATGGGCGGAAACCAGGTGACGGGTTTGAACAACTCCAGCACAGCACGAGGTTGCGGCCAGGTGCGAGTGGGCTTGCCAGAGCCTCCGGGGCTGCTGGGCAGGGGGGGCGCCGTGTGCGGGCGGGCCAAGCCAAGGCTGGTTGTACTGCGGCTCATCAGCCCATTCTGACGGGCTGACGCACAAACGTCAATTTAAGTTGACAGTCTGTGCGATGGACATTTGATGCCTGAGGCGGGTGAGGGGCGCAGTGGCCCCAGGCGAAACGGGGTCGTCGCTTCAGGCCGCCGGTTCGGAGTCGTTGCCGTCGAGGTCGCCCAGGCCGTAGCGCCGCAGCTTGACATACAGACTCTGGCGTGAAAGACCGAGCATCTCGGCGGCCGACGCCCGGTTGTCACGGGTGAGGTCGAGTGCCGCTTCGATGCAGAGCTGCTCAATGAGCTCTGTGGACTCGCGCACGAGTTGCTTCAGCGGCACCTGCCCCACCAGCTTGGTGAGTTGCTCGACCGAGCGCGGAGCCTCGCGGCGGGCGGAAAAGGGGACGGCAACGCTGGCCGACGTCGAGGCGTTCAGCGCGTCCAGTGTGCTTTCGCTGCCCAGGCGCCGACCCACATGGCGGATCGTGAAGCCCATGCAGGGTGGTTCGCCGGTAGCCACCAGCACCGCAGACACTTCCACCTCAGACAGGGAGCCATGCTCGCCGCGCAAGCTGGTGTTGAACAGGCGCACACTGCCATGCTGGTGCAGGCTGTTTGTGAGGACCCCGAAATCGACCCCCGGGCGTCCCAGCCAGCGGTCCAGGCCCTGTCCCAGGGCCTGTTCCTCGGCGCCCAGTTGGGCCAGTTCCAAAAAGGTGGGGTTCGCGGTCAGCACCGCGCCTTGCAGATCAGTCACCACAAACCCGTCGGGGGTCTTGTCGAGCAGGCGCATCACCGCCAAAGGCAGGCTGTCGCCGTCCTGCGACTCGTTGCTTGGGGTCAGGCGCACCAGCACCAGGGGGGTGCTTTCCTGCCGGAAGAGCGAGGCATTGACCTTGAACTCACGCTGCCCATCGGCGCTCTTGCGAAGCAGCCGAGCCATGACCTCGTCAGGTCTTGACCCCCCTCGTACGGCCGCCAGCAGCGTCTGAATGGCCTGTGTGCCCATGGCGTCGAAGCCGTCGGGGAAGGGTTTGCCGATCAGCTTGCGCGCCCCATCGGCCTCGGCCACCAGCAAGCGTGCTGCTGCCGGATTGGCCTCCACCACCTTCTGCGTCGAGGCATCGAGGATGAGCACCGCCTCGGTGGCCATCTGGAACAGCAGGCGGTAGCGGGTTTCCACGTGGCGCAGCCGCCAGTAGTCTCGCTCCATCGACTGCTGTGCATCTACCAAGCGTTGCTGCAAGGCCGCCACTGTGCGCATGTCACGGCCAAAGGCCACCACCCTGGGCGTATCGCCGCCATCCAGGCGGGCCACGGTGTACAGGATGGGCACATCGCCCGCAGAAGCAGGGTGATTCAGGTGCCGCCAGCGGCCCTGGTCCTGTACTGCGCGCACCGCACTGGGTGCCTTGGGCACTGCCGGGGCGCTGCGTGCGCCGCGTACCTCCTGGCCCGGGAGCCCCAGGGCCTCCTCAATCAGGGACGCGACCTTGGGGCGGCTTTCCACCGTCACCGTGTCAGCCCAGGGGTGGCCCAGCCATTTCGCGAAACCCTCTCGGGCAAGCGTGGGGCTGCCGAACGCGAGGTCGCTGATCACCCCTTGGGCATCGATGACCAAGGTGACATCGGCCGCTGCAGCCATGAGGGCGGCGGCCGACTCGGGGTTGACCCCCTTCAGCGAGATGCTGGGCGCCGCAAACTGGCTCACAAGCGTGCTCTCTGCCTTCGTTTCGTCGTGTTGCTGCGGCGTCTGCCGTGGCAACGGGGAGTCGGGGGTGGCGCCCGACGCGGCTACTGCTACTGCATCCATGCTGAAAAGCCTCGTGACTGCTGGGCCTTGGTACTGCGTCTCGATTTTCAGGTCATTTTGCGGACATGGCTCCCGCCCTGTCCTTACACCAGTGATTTGGTCAGGCGATCAGCCACCTCCACCGCAGTGAGGGCGTCTGTCGTGCTGGCATCGGCTCCGACAAAACCAGCCAGATCGGGGTATGTGGCAAACAAGGAACCGCCCGCCAGCACCACCACGTGCCGGTTCAAGGCGTGCTTGCGCACCAGTTGCACCTGTCGGGTCAGTGGCTCCAGGTACTCCTCGCCGCTCAGGGAAAAGCCCACCACATCAAACCAGACCGTCCCTACGAGAGTGCAGAGTGCGTCCTCGGTGTCCGGCGTCTCGCGCTCTACCCTCCAGCCAGCTCGGCGGAAGAACTCGCCCAGCATTTGCGCGCCCAGGGTGTGGCGCTCGCCCACCACCGGCATCAGCAAGGCCTGGCGCTGGGTAGCCCCCTCGGGCTGCACGGGCTTGAAGTCGGCGGCCAGTTCCCGGCACAGGCGCTGCAAGGTGCCAAGGCCGATGGTCACGTCGGCAAAGCTGCACACGTCGGTGCACCACATGTCGCCTAGCTTGCGTGCGGCGGGGCAATCAGATCCAGGTGCACGTCGGCAATCGAGGCGCCCTGCAGCATCAGGGCCTCCACGTAGGCCGACACCATGGCCTCATCGCCATCGAGCACCATGTTCGAGAAGTCCTGAACATGGTCTGTTGTGATCTCGAACTGGGCGGGCCTTGGGCTGTTCTTCGCATGCAGCACCATCAGGCGCGGAATCACCTGGCTTTCGATGGTTCGCATCAGGTCGGCGTGGCGGTAACGCTCTGCCGATGCCTTGTCAGGCGGGCCGAGCAGGCTGGTGACACGGGATGGCTTCGACATCAACTCCTCCTGGGCGGCTGTTAGGGCCGCTCTACACGTTGCAGCGCTTGTTGCGCTGTCAACGCTCCTCCACAGACGCAACGGTGCGCCAACGCCATCTGACCGGCAAGATGTTGGAGTTCTGGAGTCAATCGGATAGTCCTCTGCCCTTGTACGCCGTGCCCAGGCCCAAGTCAATGCAGGCCTTTCCTTCGCTCCGGCCTCACCGGCGCGCATCTGGCCCAACTTTACGGTTCCCGGTTTGTTTGTCAAGGACAAATACCGTCAATTAAAGTTGACACAATGGGAGCGAAGGTCTAGATTCAGCGAAACACCGAAGGGAGATGGGCGTTGCCAGCAGTCGTAGAACGGGAAGCGTCCGCTAAGCCGGGCGGCGGGCTTTACACGCCTGAGCAGCGCAAGCGGCGCGACGAGTCGCCTTGGACAACCGTTCAGGGGGTGCTGGCGCCGCTGCAGTTCCTCGTCTTTCTGGTCAGCCTGGGGCTTGTGATCCGCTTTCTGGGCACAGGCGAGGGTCTTGTGGCAGCAGCATGGTCGGTGGTGCTCAAGACCGCCGTCCTCTACCTGATCATGGTCACTGGGGCCATCTGGGAGAAGGTGGTGTTTGGGCAGTACCTGTTTGCCGAACCCTTCTTCTGGGAGGATGTTTTCAGCATGCTGGTGCTGGCATTGCACACCCTGTACCTGTGGGCCTGGTGGGCGCAGGCATGGTTGCCGACGGCCCTGATGAGTTTGGCCTTGGCGGCCTACGCCACCTACGTGATCAATGCCGCCCAGTTCATTGTCAAGTTGCGTGCTGCACGCTTGCAGGGCCGTCGTCTGCCCGCGTCGGTGGGCCAGACGGCGACGGGGGTGGCATGACGGACCTGGTTGTTGAGCGCGAGACGGTGGTGTCCCTGCCCAAGGCGGGGCAGCGCGGCGTGGTGGCTTGCGACGACCCGGGTGGCATGGGCCACCTGCCGCCCGTGCTGCGTGAGCGCGGTCAACGTGAGGTGTTCTGCGGCCTAACCGGCATCATCTGGCTGCACCGCAAGGTGCAGGACGCGTTCTTCCTGGTGGTGGGCTCGCGCACCTGTGCGCATCTGCTGCAGTCGGCCGCTGGCGTCATGATCTTTGCGGAGCCTCGGTTCGCCACAGCCATCATCGATGAGCGCGATCTGGCAGGCCTGGCCGATGCGAATGCCGAGTTGGATCGTGTGGTCAGCCGTTTGCTGAGCCGCCGCCCCGACATCAAACTGCTGTTTCTGGTGGGCTTCTGTCCCTCCGAGGTGATCAAGCTTGATTTGTCCCGTGCGGCGGAGCGTCTCAACCGAGAGTTCATGCCGCAGGTGCGGGTGCTCAACTACTCCGGCAGCGGGATCGAAACCACCTTCACTCAGGGCGAAGATGCCTGCCTGGCCTCCTGGGTGCCTGTGTTGCCCAAGCCCGCCAGCGCTACGCTGCGGCTGGTGGTGGTGGGGGCCCTGGCCGACATGGTGGAAGACCAGTTCCGCCGTCTGTTCCATGCCATGGGGCTGGGGGAGGTGGGCTTCTTCCCGCCTCGCCGCTCGGGTTCACCGCCTGACATCGGCCCAGGTACCCGCTACCTGCTCGCCCAGCCCTTCCTGGCCGACACCGCACGCGCGCTGGATGCTGCCGGTGCCGTGCACGTGCCAGCGCCATTTCCTCTGGGTGAAGAGGGCACCACTGCATGGCTGCGCGCCGCTGCCCATGCCATGGGGGTTGGTGAGGCCGCTTTTGATGAGGCCACACGCGCCCCCCGGGAGCGCGCCATCAAGGCCCTGGCCGCCCCGCGCACCGCGCTCCAAGACAGATCCGTCTTCTTCGTTCCTGATTCTCAGCTTGAGATCCCGCTGGCCCGGTTTCTGTCGCGTGAAATGGGCATGCGGCTGTGCGCGGTGGGCACGCCCTACCTGCACCGGCAGCATCTGGCGGCTGAGCTGGCTTTGCTGCCTGAGGGAACCCAGCTTTCCGAAGGGCAGGATGCCGAGAAGCAGCTCGACCGCTGCCGCGCGGCGAAGGCCGACATCACGGTCTGCGGCCTGGGGCTGGCCAACCCGCTGGAGGCGGAAGGCCTGACCACCAAGTGGGCGATCGAACTGGTGTTCTCGCCGATCCACGGCTATGAGCAGGCAGCCGACCTGGCCAACCTGTTCCTCCGTCCAATCGACCGGCGGCAACGCCTGGCCGCCTGAAGGGGACGCCAACGATGCAACTCACCCTGTGGACTTATGAAGGCCCACCCCACGTGGGCGCCATGCGGGTGGCCACGGGCATGCGCGACGTCCACTACGTCCTGCACGCGCCACAGGGCGACACCTACGCGGACTTGCTGTTCACGATGATCGATCGTCGCCAGGAGCGGCCCCCTGTGACGTACACCACCTTCCAGGCGCGCGACCTGGGGGGAGACACAGCCGAACTGTTCAAGACGGCAGCGCGCGATGCATTCCTGCGGTTCAAGCCGAAAGCCATGCTGGTGGGGGCCTCTTGCACGGCGGAACTGATCCAGGACGATCCCGGCGGGCTGGCCGCTGCCTTGGGCTTGCCCGTGCCGGTGGTGCCGCTGGAACTGCCGTCTTACCAGCGCAAGGAAAACTGGGGTGCCGCAGAGACCTTCTATCAGATGGTCCGGCGTTTGTGTCCAGCCAGCCATA
>CAZRRW010000091.1:0-9837 GCA_964602505.1 uncultured Burkholderiaceae bacterium | reverse complement strand
GTCGGGGTCGTTGTTGGGCACACTGCTGGCCAAGCGCACCAGGGCCAGGGTGGCCAATTCGCGCCCCGAGGCCGAGTTCTGCCCCCCGCGCACACCGCGGGCCAGGTAGGCCGAGGGCCGCTCGATGGCCTCGGTGAGCCCGGCGATGGCGTCCTCGCCCAGTATGGCCAGGGCATTGCGCGCGCCCCGGGCGCGGTTGCCCTCTACCGAAATGCGGGCCTCGCGCCAGATGTCGGCCGGCTTCACCCGCCCGGCCTCGAACAGGGTCTTGGCCGCGAAGGTGCAGCCGTCGTCGGCCTCGCGCAGGCTGTACCAGTTGGCCAGCACCTCGCGCGACACGTCCTTGCCCTCGCGCGCCTCGATGGCCAGGGCGTAGCAGCGCACCTCGCGGTCGTCGTGCATGCGGAACCTGGGGTACTCGCGCGCAAAGGCAGCAAAGTCGCGGCGTCGTCCCAGCTCCAGCAGCCAGTCGTTGCGCAGGCGGTCCTCCACATAGGTGCCCGGCCAGCGGGTGAGGAAGGCCTCAACCTCGGCAGCACTGGCACTGCCCAAACGGGCACGCAGTTCCCAGTAGTCCACCCACTGCTCCAGCGCATGCCCGCGGGCCAAGGGCTTGAGCCGGGCCAGCGAACGCTCGTCGTCCTTGCGGAAGGCTTCGCGAGCCTGGACGATCACGTCGTCATTGGGGGCGGCCAGGGCCGGGCTGAGAGGAACAAGGGCACTGAACGCGAATGCCAGAATGCAAGGCAACTTCATCGGCCGAATTATCCCGGGCGCCGCGGCCCGACACGACACGTCCATGAGCTCGCCCTACGACAAAGCCACGGTTCGCAAGCAGTTGATCGAGCGCCGCCTGGCCATGCCCGACCGCGACGCCAAGGCCCAGGCCCTGCAGCAGGCCCTGCGCTTCTGGCTGGTGGGCCGCCCTGACACGGTGATTGCCGGCTACTGGGCCATCAAGGGCGAGTTCGACCCGCTGCCCGCGCTGTACCGATGGCAGGAGGCCGAGGCCGACGCGGGCCGCCACCGCCGCATCTGCCTGCCGGTGATGGACAAGGCCACCAAAACCCTCACCTTCCACGCCTGGTACCCAGGCTGCCCCATGCAGGACGACGCCTTTGGCCTGCCCAAGCCCAAGGACACCGACAAGCTGCAACCCACCGTGATCCTGATTCCCTGCGTGGGCTACGGCCCGAGTGGCCTGCGCCTGGGCTATGGCGGCGGCTTCTTCGACCGCACCCTGGCGCAACTCAGCCCCAAGCCCCACACCGTGGGCGTGGCCTACAGCAACGCCTTTGTGCCCCTGCTCAAGGCCGAGCCGCACGACGTGCCGCTGGACGCCATCCTCACCGAAGAGGGGCAGGTGTGGCCGGTGAACCTGGATGAGTGACTCACGTGCCGCATGACATGCGTGGCATGGCCACAGCGCTCAAAATGGCCAAAGGGTTCAATCAATTGGCGGTTTTTTGACAGTCTGTTTTTGATGTTTTTTGGATCAATCGATTCCGAGAAAGAATTGATTCAAAAACAAAATGTTCAAATCAAGGGGCGATTGTCGGCGCACAAGGCGGCCGCCCAGGCGAGCCACACGTCCGGCCCGCCAAAGCCACCCGGCTTGGTGACCAGGCTGAGCGTCCGCCCCGCCGCAGCCCGGCCCACCCCCAGGGCAAAGGGGCCGCAATGGCGGACCCCCCACTCGCCGATGCCCAGGGCTTGCGCCACGGCCAGCGCGGTGTCGCCGCCCGCCGCCAGCAGGCACAGGCCGTCCCAGCTGGCTTCGGCCTGCAAGGCCGAAGCCACTTCGTGCCCCAGGGCCTGTGACACCGCCACCCGCTCGGCCACGGTGCGGCCCTGACGCCCAGGCGGTGTGAGAAAGCTGCGCTCGACGAGCGGCTGGCCCTCTGCGTTATGCGCCTGCAGCAAACGTGAGGTCTGCTCGCGGCTGGCTGGGTGCAGGCTGCCCATGGCCAGCCACAGCCGCTGGGCGTGGGCGGGCTCGGGCGGCAAGCGCGGGCCGATGTGCTGCTCGCACCAGCGGTCGAGCGGCGCGGTGGAACCGGCCAGCAAATGCCCGCGCTGGCTGGCGCGGGCCAGCACGGCGTGCAATTCCTCTTCGGTCTGGCAGTCGGGCAGGTTGGCCCAGGCAGGCAGGCCCCAGGCGCCCTGCGTGGCGCGGCCCGTCAGCGTGGCCGAGGGGTAGCGCGGCGGCCCCAGCGGGTCTTGCGCCATGGGGGTGTCCATCAGCGGCACGCCATGCCAGAACATGAGCCCGCCGCGCACGATGCGCTGCTCGCGCGGCCAGGCGGGCACCAGGGTCACGTCGCTGGGGGTGTGCTGCCGTGCGTCGGCCAGGGCGCTGCGCCAGGCGGACACCTCGTCGAGCCAGGGGCCGCGGAAGGTGGAGTCGATCTTTTTGTAGTGCATGGCGGCTGGTGCGGCCTGCGCCAGCAGGGCCGTCACCTCACCCACCCGGGCGGCGGCTGCGTCGTCGGCCCAGTGGCGGGTGGCCGTGTCGATGCAAAGCACCGGCGCCCGACTGACCCCCGGACCGCCGGTGTGCCGCGCCTGGAGCCAGGCCGACAAGGCCGCCGGCTCGGCCCCGGCACCACACAGCACAGTGGCAGCCCAGCCGCGCGAGACGAAGGCCTTGGCGCTGTCCATGGCGCCGGTCAGGTCGTCCGCCACGACCACGGCCTTGAGGGGTGGCAGCTGCGTCATGCGCCCCCCAGGTGGTTCATGGCCTCGCGGGTGGCCGCCGCCTGGGCCCGCAGCCAGTCGGCAAAGGCCTTGAGTTCGGGGCGCTCCAGCCCGCGCGGGCCGGGCACCAGCCAGTAGCCCATGGGCACGGCCATGCGCATGTGCGGCAGGGGTTCCACCAGCTCGCCCCGGGCCAGGGCGTCGGCCACCATGGGCAGGCGGCTCAGCACCACGCCCTGCCCCGCCACCGCCGACTGCACCATCTGATAGGCGAAGTTGAAGTAGAGCCAGCGCTGCGGCTTGATGGTGGCCGTCAGCCCATGGTGCGCCAGCCAGCCGCTCCAGTTGAGGTGGGCCATGCGCGGACGCGGGTCATCCGCCTCGATCAGGGTGTGCTGGGCCAGGTCGGCCGCGCTGCGGATGGGCTTGTCGCGCAGCAGCCAGGGGCTGGCCACCACGGCCATGGTGTCGGTGAACAGCAGCTCGCCCCGGGGTTGCGGCGGGTCGATGGGGCTGTAGCGCAGGGCCACGTCCACGTCCGCAGTCTCCAGGTCAAGCATGAGGTCGTTGGCGTCGATGCGGATGTCGATGTCGGGCTCGGCCTTCTGGAAGGCTTCGAGCCGGGGGATGAGCCACATGGACGCGAAAGAGGCAAAGGTGGTGAGCCCCACCGTCTTGCGGCCCAGGCTCAGACGCACCTGGCGCACGGCCGCATCAATCCGGTCCACCGCAGGGGCCACCACCCGCAGCAGGGCCGAACCGGCTGCGGTCAACTCCACCGCCCGGGTGTGGCGGGTGAAGAGCGCCGTGCCCACCTCGTCCTCCAGCGCCTGGATCTGGCGGCTCACCGCCGACTGGGTGACAAACAGCTCATCGGCCGCCGCGCGGAAGTTGAGCAGCCGCGCCACCGCCACAAAGGCCCGCCAGTGGCCCACGCCCACAGCCCGGTGGGGCACCCGCATGGGCGGGCTGACCGGCACCTGCTGAATTGATGCTTGGCGTGCATGGGTTGGGTGGTCGGTTTTCATTGGACGTCTTTGGCTTTGAGCGGGATATTAAAGCTTTTCAGCCAAAGGAGGCCCCATGTCATCCGTTCCAGCTTCGATGTTCAGTGATGCTATTTTTGCATCGCCTTCGACCCCGGTAGGCCACTGGCGGCTGAAAAGCGGCCAGGCCATTCGCCTGCTGCCCCGGCAACGCTCGGTGCTGCAGGTGCGCGGTGAGCCCAGCGGCAGGCGTGGTGGGGGCGAGCCCCTGGCCTGGCTGACGGTGCAGCGCCCGGGCCACACCTGCGAAGACCAGTTCCTGAGCGCGGGCGCCCCGCTCACGCTCGAACCCGGCGACGATGCCGTGCTCGAGCCACTGGGGACGCACGGTGTGTGGTTCAGCGTCGACCCTTGCGAGGCAGTGGCCCGGCCACGCGCCGAGCAGAAGCCTGCGCCCCAGCTTTCGCCGCGTGTGCAGCCTTCGCCTGCTGCCCCCGCAACGCCGCACCCAGCGCCAGCCGCGCCCAGGGCGCCATGGCCGCGGGGCTTTCCATGGCCTCGCTGGGCACCGTCCAGTAGCTCATTTGCATGGGTTTTCGGCCATTCAGCGGGTCATAGATGAAGGGCTGGCAGCCTGCTGCCTCAAACTGCGGCTGGCTTTGGCTGTCCATCTTGAGGTAGAGCACCTCGTCGGCCAACAGGCCGATCATCAGGCCATCGGCATACAGCCCGTGGCCACCAAACATGCGCCGGGCATGCAGGGCCCCCGCCGCGGCCAGCAGCTCGCAACAGTACGCGGCGAACGAGTCGGCGGGCATGGCCACAGCTTAAGGCCCGCGCGGTGCATCTGGCACACACGGCAAGGCCCTGGGGCGCCTGCGGCTGCGCCCTTGGGCGGGTGTCAGGCCCTGCCCAACCCCAGGCGCTGGCAGATCTCCAGCACGGCGGCGCTCTGGTTCATGCTGTAGAGGTGCAGGCCCGGCACGCCACCGGTGATGAGCTGGTCGCACAGGTCGGTGGTCACGTCCAGCCCGAAGGCACGGATGGAGGCCAGGTCGTCGCCGTAGGCCACCAGCCGCTGGCGGATCCAGCGCGGAATCTCAGCCCCGCAGGCGTCGGAAAAGCGCGCCAGCTGGGTGTAGTTGGTGATGGGCATGATGCCCGGCACCACCGGCACGTCAGCGCCCAGGGCGTGGGCGTCATCCACAAAGCGGAAGTAGGCGTCCGAGTTGTAGAAGTACTGTGTCATGGCCGAGTTGGCGCCGGCCTTGACCTTGGTGGCATAGGCCTGCAAGTCGGCCGTGGCCGACCTGGCCTGGGGATGCACCTCGGGGTAGGCCGCCACCTCGATGTGGAAGTGGCTGCCCGTCTCGGCACGGATGAAGGCCACCAGGTCGCTGGCGTACCGGAAGTCGCCACCGGTGCTGCCCATGCTGCCGCTGGGCAGGTCGCCCCGCAGCGCCACGATGCGCTTGACACCCATGGCCTGATAGGCTGCCAGCAACTCGCGGATGCTGGCCTTGCTGGTGCCGATGCAGCTCATGTGGGGCGCGGCGTCCATGCCCTCCGCCAGGATCTGGCGGATGGTGGCAACGGTGCCGTCCTGCGTGGAGCCGCCTGCGCCAAACGTGACCGAGCAGAACTCGGGCTTGACGGCATACAGTTCGCGACGCACGGCCACGAGCTTTTCCGCGCCCTCGGGCGTCTTGGGCGGGAAAAACTCGAAGCTGATCGGGGTCTGGTGTGAGGCCATGACCCGCCGGATCAGTAGCGGTAGGTGTCGGCCTTGTAGGGGCCTTCCTTCTTGACGCCGATGTAGGCGGCCTGCTCGTCGCTCAGTTCGGTCAGCATGGCGCCCACCTTCTTCAGGTGGAGGCGGGCCACCTTCTCGTCGAGGTGCTTGGGCAGGGTGTAGACCTGGCCCACCTCGTAGCTGGCGCTCTTGGTGAACAGCTCGATCTGGGCGATGGTCTGGTTGGCAAACGAGGACGACATCACAAACGACGGGTGGCCCGTGGCGCAGCCCAGGTTGACCAGGCGGCCCTTGGCCAGCAGGATGATCTTCTTGCCGTCGGGGAAGGTCACGTGATCCACCTGGGGCTTGATCTCGTCCCACTGGCACTTCTCGAGCGAGGCCACGTCGATCTCATTGTCAAAGTGGCCGATGTTGCAGACGATGGCCTCGTCCTTCATGGCAGCCATGTGGGCGTAGGTGATGACGTTCTTGTTGCCGGTGGCCGACACGAAGATGTCGGCCTTGTCGGCGGCGTATTCCATGGTCACGACCTTGTAGCCTTCCATCGCCGCCTGCAGGGCGTTGATCGGGTCGATCTCGGTCACCCACACCTGGGCGCTGAGCGCGCGCAGGGCCTGGGCGCTGCCCTTGCCCACGTCGCCATAGCCTGCCACCACCGCCACCTTGCCGGCGATCATCACGTCGGTGGCGCGCTTGATGGAATCCACCAGGCTTTCGCGGCAGCCGTACAGGTTGTCGAACTTGCTCTTGGTGACCGAGTCGTTCACGTTGATGGCGCGCAGGGCCAGCGTGCCCTTGGCCGACATTTCCTTCAGGCGCAGCACGCCCGTGGTGGTTTCTTCGGTCACGCCAATGATGTTCTTCAGGCGGCGGCTGTACCAGCTGCCGTCTTCCTTCAACTTGGCCTTGATGGCGTTGAACAGGCAGATCTCCTCTTCGCTGCCGGGGTTGGCCAGCACGGACTGGTCTTTCTCGGCCTTGGTGCCCAGGTGCATCAGCAGCGTGGCATCGCCGCCGTCGTCCAGGATCATGTTGGGGCCTTCTTCAGGCGTGCCCTTGGCGCCGCCAAACTCGAAGATGTTGTGGGTGAACTTCCAGTAGTCGTCGAGCGTTTCGCCCTTGTAGGCAAACACCGGGGTGCCCTTGACGGCCAGCGCCGCAGCGGCGTTGTCCTGGGTGCTGAAGATGTTGCACGAAGCCCAGCGCACCTGGGCACCCAGGGCCTGCAGCGTCTCCACCAGCACGGCAGTCTGAATGGTCATGTGCAGCGAGCCGGTGATGCGCGCGCCCTTGAGCGGCTGCGCCTTGGTGAACTCCTCGCGGATGGCCATCAGGCCGGGCATCTCGGTCTCGGCGATCTTGATCTCTTTGCGGCCCCAGTCGGCCAGCGACAGGTCGGCGACGTAGAAATCCTGGTCGTGTTGGGGTTTCAAAACAGCGGACATGGTTGCTCCAAATCAAACGTGAAGAAACCACGTTCTGGGGCAGACAGAGCTGAAAAGCGGGCTCGGCTCACAGAAGCGTGGGCGAGCGTCGTTGCAAAAGGGTTCCGAGCCTCACGCCTGTGGGCCCAAACGGATTGGGCAGACGCTGCAACGCTCCTCGGAATGGGCATGAGTATAGGCCCGCCGTGCGGGCTGCGCTGGCGGCGGCGAGAATCCCCGGTTTGCCCTTCGCCGCCCCTGCCGCTGCCCCGCCGTGTCTCTAGAAACTGAAGTCAAACGCCGCCGCACCTTTGCCATCATCAGCCACCCTGATGCAGGCAAGACCACCCTGACCGAAAAGCTGCTGCTGTTTGCTGGGGCCATCCAGATCGCGGGTTCGGTGAAGGCCCGCAAGGCCAGCCGTCACGCCACCAGCGACTGGATGGAGATCGAGAAGCAGCGCGGCATCTCGGTGGCCAGCTCCGTGATGCAGATGGTCTACCGCGACTGTGTGATCAACCTGCTCGACACCCCAGGCCACAAGGACTTCTCGGAAGACACCTACCGCGTGCTGACGGCGGTGGACTCCGCACTGATGGTGATTGACGCGGCCAACGGCGTAGAGCCGCAGACGCGGCGCTTGATTGAGGTGTGCCGCCAGCGCAGCACGCCCATCATGACCTTCGTGAACAAGCTCGACCGCGAGGGCCGCGACCCGCTCGAACTGCTGGACGAGGTGGAGCAGGCGCTTGGCATGCCCTGTGTGCCACTGACCTGGCCGGTGGGCCAGGGCAAGCGTTTCGGCGGCATCGTGGACCTGCGGCGCAGCCAGATGCGGGTATTCAAGGCGGGCGAGGACCGCGCAGGCGGTGACGAGGAGGTGCTGCCGCTGTCGCAGCGTGAGGCCTTGGTGACGCGGTTCGGCACCGAGTTTGAACAGGCCGAAGGGGCCATTGAACTGGTCACCGGAGCAGCGCCGACATTCGACCACACCGCGTTTCTGGAGGCGCGGCAGACACCGGTGCTGTTCGGCTCGGGCATCAACAACTTTGGGGTTCAGGAGGTGCTGGACGCACTGGTAGACCTGGCGCCAGCACCCCTGCCGCGCGAAGGCAGCTTTGAGGGTGGACGGACCGAGCGGGTCGAACCTGCCGGGCAGGCGTTCTCCGGCGTGGTGTTCAAGGTGCAGGCCAACATGGACCCTTCGCATCGCGACCGCATTGCCTTCGTGCGCGTCAACTCCGGGCGCTTCGAGGCCGGCATGAAGATGCGGGTGCAGCGCACGGGCAAGGACCTGCGGCCCACCAGCGTGGTGACCTTCATGAGCCAGCGCCGCGAGGCGGTGGAAGAGGCCTTTGCCGGCGACATCATCGGCTTCACCATGCACGGCGGGGTGCAATTGGGCGACACCATCACGGCAGGCCAGCCGCAACAGGCGGGCCTGCAGTACACCGGGCTGCCCTTCTTTGCGCCCGAACTGTTCCAGGCGGTCGATCTGCTCAACCCAATGAAGAGCAAGCAGTTGCAGGCTGGCCTGCAGCAGCTGGGCGAAGAGGGAGCCATCCAGGTGTTCCGCCCGCAGGCGGGCGGGGCGATGCTGCTGGGTGCCGTGGGGCAGCTGCAGTTCGAGGTGGCCATTCACCGGCTCAGGAGCGAGTACGGCGTGGAATGCCGCCTGATGAACACGAGCTTTGTAGGCGCCCGCTGGGTGAGCGCACCCGATGCGGCAGCCCTGCGCGAGTTCACCGACAAGAACGCGGGCAAGCTGGCCCTGGACGGGGCGAATGCCCTGGCCTACCTGCTCACCTCCACCTACGACCTGCGGCTCACACAGGAGCGGCACCCGAAGATCGTGTTCCACGCGTTGCGCGAGCACGCAGGGCTGAAGCAGGAGGCCTTGGCAGCCTGATTCGGGCCGCCAGAACTGCCAGAGAAAAGGGCTCCCGAGGGAGCCCTTTTCTTGTTCGCTGGCTGAATCAGCCTCAAATGCCGGCAGCCGCTTTCAGCGCTTGGGCCTTGTCCGTACGCTCCCAGGTGAACTCGGGCTCGGCACGGCCAAAGTGGCCATAGGCGGCGGTCTTGCTGTAGATGGGCCGCATCAGATCCAGCATCTGGATGATGCCCTTCGGGCGCAGGTCAAAGTGCTCGGCCACCAGGGCACTGATCTTCTCGTCACTGATCTTGCCCGTGCCCTCGGTGTAGACCGTGATGTTCATGGGGCGCGCCACACCGATGGCGTAGGCCACCTGCACCTGGCACTGGGTGGCCAGGCCCGAGGCCACGACGTTCTTGGCCACATAGCGGGCGGCATAGGCGGCCGAGCGGTCCACCTTGGACGGGTCCTTGCCGCTGAAGGCCCCACCGCCGTGCGGGCAGGCACCGCCGTAGGTGTCGACGATGATCTTGCGGCCAGTCAGCCCAGCGTCGCCGTGGGGCCCGCCAATGATGAACTGCCCGGTGGGGTTGACCAGGTACTTCACCTCGCCCTTGATCAGCTCCTTCGGCAGCGCCGGCTTGATGATCTCCTCGATCACGGCCTCCTTGAGCTTGTCGTAGGCAACGTCGGGGCTGTGCTGGGTGGACAGCACCACGGTGTCGATGCTGTGGGGCTTGCCGTCCACGTAGCGCATGGTCACCTGGCTCTTGGCGTCGGGGCGCAGCCAAGGCAGGCGGCCGTCCTTGCGCAGCTGGCTCTGGCGCTCCACCAGGCGGTGGCTGTAGTAGATGGGCGCCGGCATCAGGTCTGGCGTTTCGTAGCAGGCGTAGCCGAACATCAGCCCCTGGTCGCCAGCACCCTGGTCCAGGTACAGGCCCCTGCCCTCGTCCACGCCCTGGGCGATGTCGGGCGACTGGGTGCCGTAGCAGACGTGCACCGAGGCGCCGTCTGCGTCAAAGCGCAGTTCCGGGCGGTCATAGCCGATCTTGCGGACGGTTTCACGCGCCACCTTGGCGTAGTTCACCACCGCGCTGGTCG
>CAZRRW010000090.1:9685-9905 GCA_964602505.1 uncultured Burkholderiaceae bacterium | reverse complement strand
CAAACCCAGGCGAATGTCGGGGCGGTCGCCCAGGGGGCCGGGCGATGCGAGGTTCTGCACCAACATGGCCGAGCAGGCGAAGTCCAAAGGGGTCTTGAACAAGGTGCTGCTGGGGTCCCAGAACTCTGGCGCGCTCACCACCGCCCGCATGGTCTGGCGCAAGTCGCCGCCGCTGTTGCGAAACACCGTGGCCAGACGTTGCACCAGCGCGGGTGAAGGT
>CAZRRW010000090.1:0-9675 GCA_964602505.1 uncultured Burkholderiaceae bacterium | reverse complement strand
CGCTGACCTCCGTCAGTGCCCGAATGTCGGGCGGGTAGCGTTTGGCGATGCGGTTGGCCGTGGCGGGCTGTTGGCTCAGCAGGGCGATAGCCCGCAAGCCTTCGCGTTCGCCGTCGTTGCTGAAGCTGTGGCCCAGCAGCGTCTTGGGGTTGGCGTCGTGCAGGTTGGCGGCAAACCGGAATCCGCTCGGGCTGTTCGGGTCGACCGTCCAGCCCGTGAGAATGCGCGCCAATTCCCGCACGTCGGCCTGTGAGTAGCCGCCGTTCACCCCCAGGGTGTGCAACTCCATCAGCTCGCGGGCGTAGTTTTCGTTCAGCCCGCGGCCTTGGCCGCGGGCGCCCGCGCCGCCCTCGGCGACCGACTGCGCCTGGTCCAGGTAGAACAGCATGGCAGGGTGGCGGCTGGTGGCGATCACCAGGGCCTCAAAACGGCCCAGCACGTTGGGGCGGATGGCGTTGGCCACATAGTGACCGACAAAGGGGCGTACGGACCCCTTGCCCGAGAAGACATTGAAGTGGTTGAACCAGAACTCGGTCAGGCGCGCGGTGAGCGGGTTCTCGATCTGTGGGTTGGAGCAGGCCGCCAGGCGCCAGGCTGCTGCCGAGCGCGTGGCCTGTACGCTGAACAGGTCTTGCGGGGGCATGGCTGCGCCGCCGCTGGGGCCGCCGCCCGGCGGGTTGCCGACGGTCTGGTTGCCAGCCTGTTGCAGGCGTGGCGCCGCATCACGCCGCGCTTCGCGCTCGGCGCGGAACTCGGCAAAGATCGTGCCGATCGGTTGGTTGAACGTCGACAGCTCGGCAGGAATGTTGGGGGCCTGGCGGCTGGCCGCAAACCCACGGTCAATCTCATCCAGCGCCCAACCCTGTGCCCCTCTGGGGTGGTTGACGACCGCCTGCATCAAGGCCGGCGTGGGGCCGTAGCCGAGCCGTGACGCCACCCGCCAGATGGCGGCAGCCTGTTCGTGCGTGATCGTGGGCAGGGGCGCAGTGCTGGCGGCCACGTCACCCCGGTACACGGCCGCTGCTGGCGCGGCGGCGGGAGCCTGCACGCTGCGTGCAGCAGCTTGGGAGGGGGTCTCGGGTACGCGCGCATGGCGCACGGGGTGCTGCGCACACCCACTGACCACCAAGGCCATGGCGGTGAGCGACAGCCGAACGATTGCGCGCCTCATGAGTGTCTCCTGTGCCACTGTGGTTCTAACCCGGTTGGCGGGCGCCCGGTTGACCGCTGAGCGTAAAGTGGTGCAAACAGATCAGTGCCAACACACTGAACCACACATGAGTGACTTGGAGGGTGGTGCTGCACCCGCGCGCACCTTGTGCACCGACTGCGGCGTGTCGCGCAGCAGTGACCCGCGGCGTTGTGGGCGAGCCTGCCAGTTCATTGCCCCCGACTACCCCCGGCTTGAGGCGCAGGTGCATGGCCGAGCACGTGACGCGACGCGGCCAGACGAAACGCATTTCGGCCCCTTCCGCTGCATGGTGCGCGCCCGCATGGCCCAGCCCCGCCAAGGTGCGCAGTGGACTGGCATCACGACGCGGCTGGCAGAGCGCCTGCTGGAAACGGGTGCGGTGGACGCGGTGCTGGCGGTGGCCAGCGCCAACCCAAGCGACGCGATGGAGCAGTGGCGGCCCAAGCCGGTGCTGGTG
Organism: uncultured Burkholderiaceae bacterium; assembly: GCA_964602505.1. GTDB lineage: Bacteria > Pseudomonadota > Gammaproteobacteria > Burkholderiales > Burkholderiaceae_C > CAZRRW01. Next base: position 8,026 of record CAZRRW010000090.1, on the reverse strand, counting down.
ACGCGGGCCGAGGACATGGCCCAGTGCCGGGGTATGCGCATGGGCTATGCCCCCCTGCTGCAGCTACTGGAACCCGCCGCAGCGGCTGGCCACAAGCGGCTGGCGGTGGTGGGCATCCCGTGCCAGATCTATGCCTTGCGTGCGCTGGAGCAGGAGCTGGGGTTCGAGAGGCTCTATGTCATCGGCACCCCGTGCAGCGACAACACCACCACCGAGCACTTCCAGGACTTTCTGCGCCTGCTGGCAGGCCATTTGGGCACCCGGGCTGAGGACGTGAATTACCTCGAGTTCCGTGCCGACTACCACGTTGAGATGCGCTACACCGACGGGCGGCACCAGGCCGTGCCCTTCCTGATGCTGCCACTGTCCAAGCTGCCGGGCGACTTCTTCCCCATGACCTGCCGCACCTGCGTGGACTACACCAACGTGCTGGCCGACATCACCGTGGGTTACATGGGCGGCGAAGGCGAGCAGTGGCTCATCGTGCGCAACGAGCGGGGCAAAGAATTGCTGGGCCTGCTGGGCGATGAGGTCATCACCAGCCCGGTGCGCAGCGCGGGCAAGCGGACGGGGCCAGTCAAGGGCTTTCTGGCCAACACTGTGCGCGCTGCGGGCGGCCTGCCCCTGCGGCAGATGCCCGACTGGCTGCGCCCCATCGTGGGCTGGCTGATGCCCAAGGTGGGGCCGCGCGGGCTGGAGTTTGCCCGGGCGCGGCTGGAGATGAAAGCGTGCGAGACGATTGTTCACCTGCGCCGCGAACACCCGGGCAAGATGAAGAACATGGTGCCGCCACATGTGTGGCGGCTGGTGGCGCCTTATGGCCTTGCCCCCACTTCGAGCGAAGACAAACGGCCGAATCCTTAGACCGATAAGCCGGTTATCGCCCAGCCCCCGCCAGCCAAGCAATGGCCGGGAAGGTGAAGAACGCCGCCACGGTGCTCCACAGGATGATGCGGGCCACCCGGCCGGTGTCGGCCCCGAATCGCTCGGTGAGCAGGCTGACATTGCTGGCCGATGGCAGGGCCGCCACCAGCACCATCACGGTGAGGGCAAAGCGGTCACTCGTGAGCCCGGCGTTGATGAGCAATACCCCCGCCGTCAGCACCAGGATGGGGTGCACCAGCAGTTTCAGCAGCACCATGTCGGCCCACTGGTTGACGGGGGTGCGCGTGGCCAGGTTCTGGCGGCTGCGCCAAAGCACGGTGCCGATGGTGAACAAGGCCACGGGTGAGGCGGCGTCGCCCAGCAGCTTGACCGTGGTGTCCACCGGGCCGGGCAGATGCAGGCCAAAGGCCGAGAACACCACGCCCAGCCCGATGGCCCACGGCATGGGGTTTTTGGTGACGCCTTTCAACGCGGCGGTGAACGACTGCGCCAGGCTTTTGCTGCCACCCAATTGCGCCAAGGCAATGCACAGCGAGCTGGTGAGCACCAGGTCTACCAAGATGGTCACGATGGCGGGCCCTGCCGCCTGTGGCCCCAGCAAGCCGACCAACAGGGGAACGCCCATGAAGCCGGTGTTGGGGAAGGCGGCGACCAGGGCACCAAAGGATGAGTCCGCCATGTTGCGGCCAGCGGCCCGGGCATGCAGGACGGCCAGGGCCACGATGGTCAGGGCGCAGGCGATCCACGCGGCGAAGAGCACCGGGTTGACCAGCTGAGCGAAGGGGGTGCCCGCCCCAAAGCGGAACAGCATGCAGGGCAGGGCAAAGAACAGCACAAAGGCGTTCAGCCCGCCAATGGCGGCTTCTGGCAGCACCTTGGTGTGAGCCGCCACATAGCCAGCCAGCACCAGCGCAAAGAAGGGGACGGTGACGGCGGCAATCTCGAACATGCGGGCCGCATTGTTCCTGCAAATGCAAACGGGGGCCTGACGGCCCCCGCTTCAGTGGGTCAGCCCGGTGGCCTACTTCTTTTTCTTGGCGGCTTCCTGCTGTGCTGGCGGAATGGCGTTGGCGTAGACCAGCGGGTCGGGGCTGTCGGTGGGCTTGGCGATGACGGCGCGCAGCGCGTCCGTCATGGGCCAGTTGAGGTTGACGTTCTTTGGCGGGATAGGGCTCAAGAACCACTTGCTGTAGATGCGGTTGATGTCGCCGCTGGAGAACAGGCCCTTGACGGTGTTGTCGGCCACTTCCTTGAAGGCCGGGTCGTTCTTGCGCACCATGATGCCGTAGGGCTCCACGGAGAGTGCTTCCTTGCCAATCACGTAGTCGCCGGGTGACTTGCTGTTGGCCGCCAGGCCAGCCAGCAGGATGTCGTCCATCACAAACGCGGCGGCACGGTCGGTTTCCACCATCAGGAAGCTTTCGGCATGGTCCTTGCCGATCAGCACCGTCATGCCCAGGTTGCGCGAGGTGTTGAGCTCGTTGGCCTGGCGGATGTTGGTGGTGCCAGCGGTCGAGATGATGGTCCTGCCGCGCAGGTCATTGAAGCTGTTGATATTGGCTGCTTTCTTGGTGAGGACGCGGTTGGCGGTGACGAAGGTGGTGGGGGCGTAGGCGATCTGCTCCTGGCGCGCGGCGTTGTTGGTGGTGGAGCCGCACTCCACATCGATGGTGCCGTTGACCAGCAAGGGGATGCGGTTGGCCGAGGTGACGGGCTGGTAGGTGCGCTGCATGGCGGCCAGCCCCAGCTTGCGCTGCACCGCGCTGGCGATGCGGTCGCAGATGTCCACCGAATAGCCGATGTAGTTGCCGTCGGCCAGGTAGCTGAAGGGGATGGAGGCGTCCCGCACCCCGATGACCATGCGGCCGGAGTCCTTGATCTTCTTCAGGGTGCCCGTCAGCTCCTGCGCTTGGGCGGGGGTGGCCAGCAGGCCGAAGGCTGTGGCCAGCGCCGCGATGAGGGGGGTGGCCGAGGCCAGCAAGGGGTGTTTCATCAAGATCCTCCGTCGGATGGATGTGGGGTCGACATGCTCCCATGAGCATTCATCATGCCGAATCGATTGTGCGCCCCGCCTGCGCAGCGGGAAAGTGCAGCGGCATGCCAAAGCGCCATGAGCCCATGCCAGTTTGGCAATCGACATGCCCGTGGTGGGTGGCCAACATGCTGGGCATGACAAGCTTGCAGACCATGGGGCCACAGGCGGTGGGCATCCTGGGTGGCATGGGGCCAGCGGCTGGCGCGGCCTTTGCCGAGCGTTTTGTGCAGGCCTGCGCCAACTGGCTGCGTGGCCACGGCCTGCCGGTGAACGACCAGGCCTTCCCCGAGCATTGGCTGGTGCAGGCCAGCGTGCCCGACCGCACCGCCTGGCTGGTGCATCAGCCGGATGCGGCCTCACCCTTGGGGGCCATGCAGCACGCCCTGCATCGCCTGGCCAGTGTGGGCGTGAAGGCGGGGCGGCTGGAAGAAGCGCAGGGGCACTTTGCCGATATGGCTCAGGCCTTGGTGCGTCGACACGGCTGCCAGGCCGTTGTCATGGGCTGCACCGAGATTCCGCTGGCGCTGCCACCCGCGGCGGTCCAGGCGCCGCTCATCGACCCGGCGGATGTGCTGGCTGCTGCACTTGCCGAGCGTGCCTACGGCCCCGCGTGCTAGGCCTGCCGCCTGCCACTGGTTCGGTCGGCTGTCTCCGCCGTGTGCGCTCAGTCCGCAAGTGCCTCTTTCAACGCCTCGGTCAGCTGCTGGGCCATCAGGCTGCTGGGGTTGTCGGCCACCCGCACGGCGTGCACCGCCACCGGAATGACGGGCTCCAGTGGGACGGCCATCAGCGCCGTTGAGCTGGCCTTGGCCGCCGCGGCAGTGCCTGCCGCTGTCCCGCGCAACGCGACCCGGGCTGAAAACGGGTCGACCACGGCCACGCCCATGCCAAGACGGGCGAGGGCCAGGGCGGTGTGATAGCTGCGCACCGCGATGGTCGCGTCAGGGTGGATGTCGTGCACCTGCAGAGCGCGGTGCAGGGGGCGGCCCACCGGGTCGTCGTCGTCCAGATCGATCAGTGGCAGCCCCGCCAGGCGGGACAGTGCCAGTGAGGTGCCGCGCGGCAGATGCCCGCCTTGGCCCACCACCATGGCTGGCCTGCTGGCCAGGGCCTGGGCGGTGAGTGCGGGGTGCTCTGGCGCGTCGAAAGTGAACCCGATGTCTGCCTCGTGCAGAACCAGGGCGGCGCCCACCTCGCGCGAGTGCAGGGTGCGGATGGCGACCCGCGCCTTCTTGAACTTGCGACGCAGTGCGGCCACCGCCTGGGGCAGGTAGTCCACCGCCAGGCTGGGCACACACAGCACACGCAGCAGGCTGTCCTGCCCGTCTCGCAGGTTGTCGACCATGCGGCGGATGCCATCCAGCTCGCCGTAAAGCCGCTCAAACTGGGGGAACAGCGCCTTGGCCTCGGCGGTGGGCACCAGGCGCCCGCGCACCCGCTGGAACAGGGTGAAGCCCACATGCCGCTCGGCCTGCTGCAGCAGCCGGGTGGCTGCCGGTTGGGTGATGTGCAGCAAGTCGGCCGCGCCCTTCACCGTGCCCGACTGCAGCACGCCATAGACGATCTCGATGTAGCGGATGCGCATGGGGACAATGTTAGGCAGTCGTGGCTTGGCTAACATCGTGCGCCTTCATCCGCACTCCCTGGAACGCGTCCCGCCTGGCCTTGCCGCATGTCGTCCCCAACCGCCTCACTCGACACCCTCAACCCGGCCCAGCGCGAGGCGGTGCTGCACACCAGCGGCCCCTGCCTGGTGCTGGCCGGGGCAGGCTCTGGCAAGACCCGCGTCATCACCTTCAAGATGGCCCATCTGCTCAAGCTGGGGTTGCAGCCGTCCCAAGTGGCGGCGATCACCTTCACCAACAAGGCGGCCGACGAGATGCGCGAGCGCGCCAAGGCCCTGGCGGGCGGCAAGGCGGGGCGCGAGCTGGTGGTCAGCACCTTCCATGCGCTGGGTGTGCGCATGCTGCGCGAAAGCGGCCATGCCCTCGGGCTCAAGCCGAACTTCAGCATCCTCGACAGCGATGATGTGCTGGGCCTGGTGAAGGAGGCGGGTGGCACCACCGATGCAGCCCTGGCCAAGCGCTGGCAATGGGCCATCAGCGGGTTCAAGAACGCCGGGCTCAACCCCGAGGCGGCCCTGACACAGGCCGGCAATGACGATGAGCGCATCGCGGCGCAGGTGATGAAGCGCTATCAGGAACGTCTGAGCGCCTTTCAGGCGGTGGACTTTGACGACCTGATCGGCCTGCCCCTGCAGCTGCTGAGCACCCAGGCTGCTGTGCGCGAACAGTGGCAGCAGCGTTTTCGCCATGTGCTGGTAGATGAGTACCAGGACACCAACGCGGTGCAGTACGAGCTGTTGAAGCTGCTGGTGGGCGAGCGGGCGCGCTTCACGGCGGTGGGCGACGACGACCAGAGCATCTACGGCTGGCGCGGGGCCACCCTGGACAACCTGCGTCGTCTGCCGCAGGACTTTGCCGACCTGAAGGTGATCAAGCTGGAGCAGAACTACCGCTCCACCAGCGCCATCCTGCGGGCCGCCAATGCGGTGATTTCGGGCAATCCAAAGCTGTTCGAGAAGACCTTGTTCAGCGCCTTGGGTGAAGGCGAACCTGTGCGGGTGAGCGAGGCCGACAACGAGGAGCACGAAGCCGAGCGGACCGTGGCGCGCATCCAGGCGCTGCGCGGCAGCAGCGAGTTCAACGCGTGGAAACATTTCGCGGTGCTGTACCGGGCCAACCACCAGGCCAAGCCCTTTGAGCAAGCCCTGCGAAAGGCCAGCATCCCCTACAAGGTGTCGGGCGGGCAGAGCTTCTTTGACAAGGCCGAGATCCGGGACCTGTGTGCCTGGCTGCGCCTGCTGGTGAACCAGGACGACGACCCGGCCTTCATCCGCGCCATCACCACCCCCAAGCGGGGCATTGGCCACACCACCTTGGCCAGCCTGGGCGAGCTGGCAGGCAGGCTGAAGAAAAGCCTGTTCGAGGCGGTGCACTCGCCCATGCTGCAAGCCGCCGTCAACGCGCGGGCGGCGGCTGGTCTGCACGAGTTCGCATCATTCGTGAACGAACTGGAGTACCAGGCGAGGCATGCGGTGGGCTCTGAAGCGGCCCGCTCGGTGATGATGGGCCTGCTGAGGTCGATCGGTTACGAGCAGCACCTGTTTGACACCGCCGACAGCCCACCCCAAGCCACCACCCGTTGGGCCAACGCGCTCGAGTTGGTGGACTGGATCGCCCGCCGTTGCGGGGGCGAGGTGGTGGATGGTGATCTGCAGCCTGGCCAGTCACTGCTGCAGTGCGCACAGACCATCAGCCTCATCACCAGCCTGGCCGACAAGGGCGACGAGAACGTGGTGACCTTGTCCACCCTGCATGCAGCCAAGGGCCTGGAATGGCCTCACGTCACCTTGGCGGGTGTGAACGAGGGGCTGCTGCCCTTCAGCCGTGACGCAGAGGAGGGGCCCCCTCTGCCGCCCACGGCAGTGCAGGAAGAGCGGCGCTTGATGTACGTGGGCATCACCCGTGCGCAACGCAACCTGACGGTGAGCGTGCTGCGGCGGCGCAAGCGCGGGCGCGATCTGGTGGCCGCCAAACCCAGCCGCTTCGTGGCGGAGATGAAGTTGGGTGAGTCCGACCCAGCCGCCAGCGACCCGCGCGCTGCCCTGAAGGCCCTGCGCGAGAAGATGAAGGCCGACATCGCCCGGCGGGAGGCCGAGGCCCCCACTCACCCATGAGCACCGCCCCGGCCCGGTTTGCCCCATCCTGGCAGCATGCCCGCCCCGCTGGCCACGTGGCCAGCCCGCGCCGCGCGGCGTGGGCCCGGTGGCTGCTGGCCCGGGCTGGCTGGACGGTGCATTTCGACGGCCTGCCCGCCCCCCGGGGCGTCATCGTGGTCTATCCGCACACCAGCAACTGGGATTTTGTGGTCGGCCTGCTGGCCATCTGGAGCATGGACGTGCCGCTGCGGTTTGTGGGCAAGCACACCCTGTTTCGCGGCCCCCTGGGCTGGTTGATGCGGCGTTGGGGCGGGATGCCCGTGGACCGAACCCAGGCCAGCGGCATGGTCGGACAGTTGCGGGCGCAGATTGAGGCCGAGCCCTGGTGCTGGCTGGCCCTGGCACCCGAGGGCACCCGCAGCCTGACCGCTGGCTGGAAGAGTGGCTTCTGGCACCTGAGTGTGGCCTTGCAGGCGGGCAAGGGTGGCGCAGCTGCGGCCCCCCTTGGGCTGGCCAGCCTGGACTTTGCGCGGCGCGAAGTGCGGCTGACCGCATTCGTCGCCTTGAGCGCAGACCTTGCCGCTGACCAGGCGCTGCTGGCCGCCCACTACGGGCAGGTCATCGGGCGCAAACCGTCTTTGCAAGGCCCGGTGCGCTGGGACGCATGAGCCGACGCCTGACGGCACCTCGGGTCGAGGCCGAGCCCCAGGCGGCCCAGTGGACGCTGGTGCCTGATTCACCCACCGACCTGAAGGCGGTGGCGGATCGCTGCCATCGCCTGGCCCGGCGGCGGGCCTTGTTGGCGGCCGGCGTGGCGGTCGTGCCCATCCCGGGGGTGGACATCGCGGCCGACATCGCCCTGCTGGTGCGCACGCTCAATCAGATCAACCAGGCGTTTGGGCTGACCCCCGCGCAAGTGGATCAGCTGGATGCCATGCGCCGGGTGACGGTCTACAAGTCCATCAGCCTCACGGCAAGTGGGTTGGTTGGGCGCCTGATCACCAAGGAGCTTGTCATCACGGTGCTGCAGTCGGTGGGCACGCGCCTGGCGGCCAAGCAGGCGGCGCGCATCACGCCACTCATCGGCCAGGCGGTGGCTGCAGGGATTGCCTACACCACCCTGCGTTGGGTGTTGACCCATCACATTGACGAGTGCGTGACCGTGGTGACACGGACCTGGCCCGCTTCTGACAGCGCACCCACGCCAAGTCGCCCTCAAGCGTGACTTCGTGCACGGCTGCGCGGCTGTCGCCGACGAACGGTTGCCCTGGAATCGACTCAAACCGTTGAAAATTAAGAACAACCGGTTACATATGTTTGCCAGCCTTCGATCTGGCAGATGCAAGGCATGCACGAAAATATTGTTTTTCAAGCACTTGCATCGG
>CAZRRW010000089.1:1630-10066 GCA_964602505.1 uncultured Burkholderiaceae bacterium | reverse complement strand
GTGATCGTGCAAACCCAGCCCAGTGGGCGCGACACCCCCGATGACATTGAGAAGATCTTTGTACGCGGCAAGAACGATGCCCTCATTCCGCTGTCGGCGCTGACCCGGGTGCGCGAGGTGGTGGTGCCCAGGGAGCTCAACCATTTCGGGCAGCGCCGCTCTGCCAGCATCACGGCCAACCTGGCGCCGGACTACTCGCTGGGCGAAGCCCTGGAATTCATGGACGAGACGGCCAAGAAGGTGCTGCGCCCCGGCTTCACCACCGACCTCAACGGCCAGTCGCGCGAGTTCCGCGCAGCCTCGGGCTCGCTGGCCATCGTGTTCGCGCTGGCGCTGGTGTTTATCTTCCTGGTCCTGTCAGCACAGTTTGAAAGCTTCGTCGACCCCTTCATCATCATGTTCAGCGTGCCCCTGTCCATGGCAGGGGCCCTGTTGGCGCTGCAGTGGAGCGGGGGCTCCCTCAACGTCTTCTCGCAGATTGGCCTGGTGACGCTGGTGGGCCTGATTACCAAACACGGCATCCTGATCGTGGAGTTCGCCAATCAGCTGAGAGAGCAGGGCGTCGCCACGGTGGAGGCGGTGCGCCGATCAGCAGAGCTGCGCTTGCGTCCCATTCTGATGACGACCGGTGCCATGGTGCTGGGCGCCTTGCCGCTGGCCTATGCCAGCGGTGCCGGGGCTGAAAGCCGGCAGCAGATTGGCTGGGTGATCGTTGGCGGCATGACGCTGGGCACCCTGCTGACCATCTTCGTTGTGCCGACGATGTACACGCTGTTTGCGCGCAAGTCGGTCCCAGGTCCCATCAAGACCCCTTCAGAGGACGATTCGCACCCCTTGCCATCGGCTGCGGCAAAGCCCATGCCCGCAGCAGAGTAGGCTGACTCTCGGTACCTCTAGGCCCACAGGATGTTGCGTCAGGTCGTTCTGGACACCGAAACCACAGGTTTGTCGGCCGACAACGGCGACCGTCTGGTGGAGATCGGCTGCATTGAGTTGGTCAATCGCAAGCTGAGCGGGCGACATCTGCATCTGTACGTCAACCCGCAGCGCCCCAGCGAGCCGGGAGCTCTGGCTGTGCACGGCCTGACCGAGGAGTTCCTGGCCGACAAGCCGCTGTTCGCCCAGGTGGTCGATGAGCTGCTGGCCTTCGTGGCCGACAGCGAACTCATCATCCACAACGCGCCCTTTGACGTGGGGTTTCTCGATGCGGAGCTCTCGAGGCTGGGTCGCGAGCCCCTTCGGGCCCATGTAGTCAGCGTGATTGACAGCCTGGCCCTGGCCAAGCAGATGTTTCCAGGCAAGCAGAACTCGCTGGATGCGCTGTGCCGACGTTTCGAGGTGGACAACTCCTGCCGCACCTTGCACGGGGCGCTGCTGGACGCAGGCCTGCTCGCTGACGTCTATGTCCAGATGACCCGTGGACAGGACTCTCTGGTCATCGATGCGGGTCAGCACACCGTTCAAACCCAGGTGACCCGGCGCGATCTGTCGATGTTCTCGCTGCCCGTGCTGCCACCCTCCGTTGAGGAGCTTGAGGCGCACGAAAGCGTGCTGGGTCAACTGGACAAATCCAGTGGCGGCAAGACCGTCTGGCGCGCCGTTTGGGGCACCAGTGCGGCTTGAGGCGCGCTGGGCATGAATCTGTCGATGAGGCCGGTGCCGAGCATGGCATAATACCGGGCTTGCTTGGGTGGTTAGCTCAGTGGTAGAGCATCGCCTTCACACGGCGGGGGTCGGGGGTTCGAAACCCTCACCACCCACCAAGCATGTCCCCCTCAGTCCGTCGCGACACGCCTTCTATTCGGGTGTGTTGGATGGCACTTTGGCCGAGCGACAAGCGGTTGTCGAATGACCCCGCCGACTGATGAGCAAGGTCTCATCCGTCCTCGCAGTGGAGGCGCGGTACTCCTGCAGGGCTTGGCGCTGATGACGACAATGCCGACATGAGTTTGCCTTTCTCCGTGGTTCGGGTTGAGCACGGCACCAGCGCCCTGGTGCTTGACTCTCCCCACAGCGGTACCCAGTACCCCGCTGACTTTGGCCTGGCCGCGGGCCTGCTGGCTGACGACGGCAAAGCCGCCATGTCGCTTCGCGATGCGGAGGACACCCATGTCGAGAAGCTGTATGCCTTTGCGCCCGAGTTGGGCGCCAGTTGGGTCGAGGCGCTCTTTCCTCGCAGCTACCTCGATGCCAACCGTGCGCCTGATGACATTGACACGGCCCTTCTGGCCGAGCCTTGGCCAGGCTCCCTGCCGTCCGCAAGCGACAAGGTGCGTCTGGGCAAGGGCCTGATCTGGCGTCTGCTGGAGGACGGCACCCCGATGTACCAGCGTCGCCTGTCGGTTGCTGAGGTGCAGGCGCGCATTGAACGCTGTTGGCAGCCGTATCACGCTGCGGTGTCGCAGGCCATCCGCGCCGCCCATGCCGCGCATGGGCACTGCATTCACCTGAACTGCCACTCCATGCCTGCCGTCGCGTCCGCGCTGTCGACCCTCCACCCGGGTGAAGCGCACCCGGACTTTGTGATCGGAGACCGCGACGGCACCACCGCGGACCGTCGGTTGACCGAAGCCTTGCGGGCTTTCTTGGCTGCGCGTGGCTACAGCGTGGCGGTGAACCACCCCTACAAGGGCGTTGAATTGGTGCGCCGCTACGGCAACCCCGCGCACGAAAGCCATAGCCTGCAACTGGAGATCAACCGCAAGCTCTACATGGACGAGGCCACCCGTGAACTGACGCCTGGCTTTGAACCGCTGCGGGCCACGCTGCGCGACATGGTGGCCTGGTTGACGGCCATGAGGCCGCGGGACTGGGAATAGCGATTTCTGGGGGCGTTGTGGTGGATCAGGTGGACACGGTGGTGGTGGGCGCAGGCGTGGTGGGCCTGGCTGTGGCGCGTGCCATGGCGCAGGCCGGACGCGAGGTGTTGGTGCTGGAGAAGGAGGTCAGCATTGGCACTGGCGTCAGCTCACGCAACAGCGAGGTCATTCACGCTGGCATGTACTACTCGCCAGGCAGCCTCAAGGCTCGGTTGTGCGTGCGTGGCAAGGCCTTGCTCTACGAACTGTGCCGTGAGCGTGGGGTGGGTGTCAACAACTGCGGCAAGCTCATCGTTGCCACCGACCCGGCCCAGGACCCAGGTCTGCAGAAAATCTTCGCAAGTGGCCAGGCCAACGGCGTGCCCTTGCAGTGGCTGAATGCGGCGGACGCCAAGGCCCGTGAACCGAACCTGGCCTGCACCAGCGCCTTGTGGAGCCCCACCACAGGCATTGTCGACAGCCACGGCTTCATGCTGGCCTTGCAAGGTGATCTGGAGGCGGCGGGCGGCATGGTGGCCTTCGACTCGGCGTTTGAGTCCGCACGGGCACTCGGCCCAGCGGAGGGCGGCGGGTTCGAGGTGCAGGCTGCCGGCATGGCCTTGCGCTGCCGCCATCTGGTCAACAGTGCGGCCTTGCATGCCACCCAGGTGGCGCAGCACATCGTCGGCCTGAGCACGGCTCACATTCCCAAGGCGTACTACGCCAAAGGCAGTTACTACAGCTTGTTGGGCAAGGCCCCTTTTGCGTGCCTGGTGTACCCGGCCCCTCAAGACGCTTGGCTGGGCGTCCACCTCACGCTGGACCTGGGTGGCCAAGCCAAGTTTGGGCCTGATCTCGAATGGCTGGATGTCGCCGACCCAGATGCAATCGACTACACGGTGGACCCGCAGCGCGCTGACGCGTTTTATGCCGAGGTTCGGCGCTACTGGCCTGGCCTGCCCGACGGCGCCCTGGCCCCGAGCTACAGCGGCGTGCGACCCAAAATCTATGGCCCGGGACAGCAGGCACCCGACTTCCTCATCCAGACCTCCGCCACCCACGGCCTGCCCGGGCTGGTGAACCTGTTTGGCATCGAGTCACCCGGGTTGACCAGCAGCATGGCCATTGGCGAGTGTGTGCGAGACGCCCTCCTGGGCGCATGACTCCATGCATTGTTTGCATGAAATCTGTTGAAAACGTCAGGCGAAGTTAAGGGTTTACCCTTATCGTCTGAGGGTGTTCAACTTGATGCCATGCCCCGAGGGGCGGCAACACCCCATGTTCGGAACCGCCTTGTTGGCCCGCTTGTTCAACCAAACCAGCTTCAGCGTGTGGCCCGTGGAGGCCAGCGACAACGTCAGTGCCCAGTTGATGGCCCAGGCGGACCGCGCTGCGGGCTTTCGCCCCGCCGAGGCGCGCGAACTGCGCGAAGCCGCCCAGATATGGCTGACGGTGGCGACCAGCCGCTGACCGCGTTCAGCGCGGGCGGGTGGCGGCTTTGAGTGCCAGAGCCGCCTGCCGTACCAGCGCTGGGCCCTGATAGATCAGCCCGGTGTAGATCTGCACCAGGTCTGCGCCGGCTTCGAGTTTGCTGACGGCGGCCTCGGCGCTTGTGACGCCGCCCACACCGATGATGGGGAAGTCTGGCCCAAGCTGGGTACGCAGGGTGGCAATGACACGGTTGCTGGCCTCCAGCACCGGGGCGCCGGACAGGCCGCCCGCTTCGTCGGCATGGCGCAGGCCAGCCACAGCCTCGCGGCTGAGGGTGGTGTTGGTGGCGATCACGCCGTCCACCCCGTGCTCGCGCAGAGCCTGGGCAATGGCGCGGATCTGCGCGTCGTCCAAGTCGGGCGCAATCTTCACGAACAGCGGTACGTTGCGGCCATGCTCCCGGGCCAGTTCGGCTCGGCGTGTCATCAACTCGGTCAACAGGCCCGCCAGGGCCTCGTCGCTTTGCAGGGCGCGCAGGTTCTTGGTGTTGGGCGAGCTGATATTCACCGTCACGTAGTCGGCGTGGGGGTATACGCACTCCAAGCCCTTCAGGTAATCGTCCGTCGCGCGCTCCATGGGGGTGGCCGCGTTCTTGCCGATGTTCAGGCCCAGCACACCGCCGTGGTCTCGGAATCGGGCGCGCCGCACATTGGCCACAAAGCTTGCCAGGCCCTCGTTGTTGAACCCCAGGCGGTTGATGAGGGCAGTGCACTCGGGCAGCCGGAACATGCGCGGTTTGGGGTTGCCGGCCTGGGGCAGGGGTGTGACCGTGCCCACTTCCACGAAGCCGAAGCCCATGGCCCCGAACGCGTCAATGGCACGGCCGTTCTTGTCCAGCCCGGCGGCCAGCCCAACGCGGTTGGGAAAGCGCAGCCCAGCCACCGTGACCGGGTCATCGACCCGGGCCTGGCGCCAAGCCAGGCACAGCGGCGTGCGTTGCGCGGCAGACAGGGTGGCCAAGGTCAGGTCATGCGCGGCTTCGGCGTCCAGCGCGAAGAGGGCTGCGCGAGCGATGGGGTAGGGGAAAATGACCGACATGACGCAAGAAGAACTGAAGAAGCGGGTGGGGCAGGCCGCCTTGGCCTATGTGCCCAGCGGTGAAATTATCGGGGTGGGGACGGGCTCCACCGTGAACTGCTTCATTGACGCTTTGGGCATTGCGCTGGCCGAAGGTAGGCTGGAACTGGCTGGCGCTGTCAGCAGCAGCGAGGCCACTACCGCGCGCTTGCAGGCCATCGAGGTGAGGGTGCTGGACGCCAATGCGGTCGAGCGCCTGAGCGTGTACATCGACGGTGCCGATGAGATTGACCCGAGCGGTTGCATGATCAAGGGGGGCGGCGGTGCGCTGACCCGCGAGAAGATCGTGGCTGCCCTGGCCCAGCGGTTCGTGTGCATTGCCGACGCCAGCAAGCAGGTGGCGGTGCTGGGGCGGTTTCCACTCCCGGTGGAAGTGATTCCCATGGCCGCGTCCCTCATCTGCCGAGAGATGGCTCTGCTGGGTGGCGTGGCGGTGCTGCGTCAGCGGGGGGGCAGTCCCGTCGTCACCGACAACGGCAACCACATCGTTGACGTGAGCGGTCTGCAGATCCGCGAGCCTCTGGTGTTTGAACGTGAGGTACAGGCCCTGCCAGGCGTGGTGACGGTGGGCGTGTTTGCCGAGCAGGGCGCAGACGTCGCGCTGATCGGCGCTTCTGAAGGCGTGGTCACCCAGTTGTTCAAGCGAAGCTAACAGCTTGCCCACTGCTCAGACTGACTTGTCCACAAGCGCATCGCCACTTGCCCACAGGGTTGTCAGTCGACGTCTGGCAGCAAATGCCATAGGCTAGTGGGTCACCCGCCGCTACAGCGGCGCCTCAACTTTCTGGGTCATCCTGATGTCTGCTGTTCTGGGCTCTTTGCCGGTGTCGTCCTCTGCCAACCGCGCCGACGAGTTGGCCCTGCTTCGGGTGCCGCCGCATTCGGTGGAGGCCGAGCAGTCGGTCTTGGGGGGGCTGCTGCTGGACAACGGTGCCTGGGACCGCGCGGGCGACCTGCTCACCGATTCGGACTTCTACCGACACGAGCACCGCCTCATCTACAGCGCGGTGGGCAAGCTCATCAACGAAAGCAAGCCCGCCGATGTCATCACCGTGTTTGAGCAGTTGCAGACGGCTGGCAAAGCCGATGAGGCCGGAGGTCTCAGCTACCTGAACCAGCTTGCGCAATCTGTGGTCAGCGCGGCCAACATCCGTCGCTATGCCGAGATCGTGCGCGAGCGCGCCATCCTGCGCAAGCTGGTCAGTGCCAGCGACGAGATCGCCACCTCTGCCTTCAACCCACAGGGCAAGGCGGTACGTGAGGTATTGGACGCGGCCGAGACCAAGATCCTCGCGATTGGCGAGGAAGGCTCCCGCATGAAGCAGGGCTTTGCGCCGATCGACAAGCTGGTGCTTGAGCTGGTCGAGCGCGTGGAAGACATGGCCAAAAACCCCAGTGACGTGACGGGGGTGCACAGCGGCTTCTATGACCTCGACCGCATGACAGCAGGGCTGCAGCGAGGCGACCTGATCATCGTGGCGGCCCGCCCGTCGATGGGCAAGACCGCGTTTGCGCTGAACATCGCAGAGAACGTGGCCGTCAACGAGGGCCTTCCGGTCGCGGTGTTCTCCATGGAGATGGGCGCGTCCCAGCTGGCTTTGCGCCTGGTGGGGTCGCTGGGGCGCATTGACCAGGGCAACCTGCGTACCGGCAAGCTGCGCGATGAGGAGTGGGGGCGCCTCAACGAAGCTGCCGACCGCCTGTGTCAGGCCCAGGTGTTCATCGACGAGACGCCAGGCCTTACCCCCAGCGAGCTGCGTGCCAACGCTCGACGTTTGGCGCGCAAGTTTGGCGGTACCCTGGGCCTCATCGTGGTGGACTACCTTCAGCTGATGAGCGGCAGTGTGGGCAGCGACGAGAACCGGGCCACCGAGCTCGGTGAGATCTCGCGCGGACTCAAGGCCCTGGCCAAGGAGCTGCAGTGCCCCGTGATTGCGCTGTCGCAGCTCAACCGCTCTGTGGAGACGCGCAATGACAAGCGGCCGATGATGAGTGACCTGCGCGAATCTGGTGCCATCGAGCAGGACGCTGACGTCATCGTCTTCATCTACCGGGACGACTACTACAACAAGGAGTCCAAGGAACCCGGTGTCGCCGAGATCATCATCGGCAAGCAGCGCAACGGCCCCACAGGCACCGTCAAGCTCACCTTCCTGAAGCCGCTGACCCGCTTCGAGAGTTACAGCGGCGACGTGTGATTCGCCGCCACCCCCCAAAGGGGTGGCCCGGCCAGCTCAGAGTCAGAGTACCTCGCTGGCGAAATCGGCCAGCCGCGAGCGCTCGCCGCGCGCCAGCGTGACGTGGCCGCCATGCGGCCAGCCCTTGAACTTGTCGACGGCAAAGGTCATGCCCGACGAGCCTTCGGTGAGGTAGGGTGTGTCGATCTGAGCCAGGTTGCCCATGCAGACGATCTTCGTGCCCGGCCCTGCGCGGGTGATCAGGGTTTTCATCTGCTTGGGTGTGAGGTTCTGCGCTTCGTCGATGATGACGAACTTGTTCAGAAAGGTGCGCCCGCGCATGAAGTTCAGGCTCTTGATCTTGACCTTGCTGCGCACCAGCTCATTGGTGGCAGCGCGGCCCCATTCGCCAGCGGTGGAGTCGCCCTTGGCCAGCACTTCCAGGTTGTCGTCGAGGGCGCCCATCCAGGGGCCCATCTTCTCCTCCTCGGTGCCTGGCAGGAAGCCAATGTCCTCGCCAACGGGCACGGTGACGCGTGTGACGATGATTTCCGTATAGCGCCGGTCTTCCAGCACCTGTGTCAGGGCAGCCGCCAGGGTCATGAGAGTCTTGCCTGTGCCGGCTTGCCCGGCCAGGGTGACGAAGTCACACTCCGGGTCCATCAGCAGGTTGAGCGCGAAGTTCTGCTCGCGGTTGCGGGCCGTCACGCCCCAAGCGGCGTTCTTCACATGTGAATAGTCCTTGATGGTCTGAAGCACGGCGGTCTTGCCACGCAATTCCCGAACCCTGGCGTACAGCGAGGGCTCACCCGGTGCCTCCAGATAGACGAACTGGTTGACCAGCATGCCGCTGACCATGGGGCCGCTGAGCCGGTAGTAGGTGCTGCCGCCCT
>CAZRRW010000089.1:0-1603 GCA_964602505.1 uncultured Burkholderiaceae bacterium | reverse complement strand
GTGCTTGTCCCAGAAGTCTGCGGGCAGCGCCATCACGCCGGTGTAGAGCAGCTCGTCATCGTCCAGGGTCTTGTCGTTGAAGTAGTCCTCGGCCTCCAGGCCCAGCGCACGCGCCTTGATGCGCATGTTGATGTCTTTGGACACCAGCACCACTGGCCGCTCGGGGTGGGCATCGCGCAGGCTTTGCACCACTCCCAAGATCTGGTTGTCGGCCTTTCCCTGTGGCAGCCCGGCAGGCAGCGCGATGTTCATCAGGGTGGTCTGAAAGTACAGGCGGCCCGTGGCGTCTGCATGGCCGCTCTTGTTGAGCGCAATGCCCTTGGTGATGTCGGCCTGGTCCGCCTCCAGGCCCGCCATCAGCGCATCCATGAAGCGACTGACCTGCCGCGCATTGCGAGCCACCTCGCTCATGCCCTTCTTGTGACCGTCCAGTTCCTCTAGGGTCATCATCGGCAGGTAGACGTCGTGCTCCTCAAACCGGAACAGCGACATCGGGTCATGCATCAGCACGTTGGTGTCCAGCACGAACAGCTTGGCCGGGCCGGTGTGCGGCTTTCGCGTCCGGGGTTCGGCGCGGGCAACTGCTGGGGGGGCTGCACGGCGGCTGGACGAAGCGGCGTCTCGAATCGCCTGGCCTGCGGCGCTGGCTGCAGCGCCGGGCTCTGCCGAGCGGGCTTGCAGGGCCAGCGCCCCAAGGCCCGAAGCCTCTGGTTCGAGATCCCGCGAGGACTGCTTTCGCTGTGTGGGCCCCTGGGTGGCCTGGGCCTGCAGGTCGGCAGCAGTGAGTCGGTCGGCTCGCTTGGTGGGCAGCTTGGGCAAGGGCATGAAGAAGGCCTTTTCTACAGCGCTAGAAGTGAAAAAGCCGCCCGGTCATGTCTGACAGTGCGGCTTCTCTGGGGCGTCGCCTGGGGCGACGGATTCGGTGCATGCGCCCATTATGCAGGCGCTGAGAACAGACGCAAGGGAAGGCCCCTGTTGCGTACGCGCCTGGGATTCACTCGGCTGCGGCGCTGGCTTTCTTTAGGGCCTTGACCGCCTTGAGCACCTCATCCACGTGCCCGGCGACCTTCAGGCCGCGCCACTCCTGGCGCAACACGCCATTGGCATCGATCAGAAAAGTGCTGCGCTCGATGCCCTTGACCTTCTTGCCGTACATGATCTTGTTCTTGACAACGCCAAACATGTGGCAGAGCTTCTCTTCCACGTCGGCGACCAGCTCGAACGGCAACTCCAGCTTGGCCTTGAAGGCCTCGTGGCTGCGCAGGTTGTCGCGGGACACACCCAGAATCACGGCACCAGCCTTCGTGAACTCCTTGAACTTGTCGCGGAATTCCATGGCTTCGGTGGTGCAGCCGGGTGTGTTGTCTTTGGGATAGAAGTACAGCACCACGATCTTGCCGAGATAGGTGCTGGGGGTGAATTTGACGCCGCCGGTCGCGTTTGCATCGATTTCGGTGACGGGTTTGTTCAGAACGATGGCCATCGGTTGTTATCCACACCCAAGAAACAACCATATTGTAATTGGCTGAGCTCCCAGGTTGGTGTGGTGGCTTGACGCCCCGGGGCAGGCGCTTGGCCAACCCACCCCGGCCTAGGCCTTCAG
>CAZRRW010000088.1:0-10101 GCA_964602505.1 uncultured Burkholderiaceae bacterium | reverse complement strand
GTCGGGGCGCAACAGCACCCGCCCGCCGCTCACAGCTGAGCAGATTGGCGAGAACGCCAGGACCTACCTGGACCAGCTCAGCCTGGTGATCGACCTGTCCAAGGCCGAGGTGCGCCACAACAGCGAATGGGGTGATGCCCTCGGCTCGCGCGGCATGATCAGGCTGGCCGCCCAGTACACCGTGGCCCGCATGATGGAGCGTGACGACTTCACCAAGCGCTACCGCGAGGGTACCGCCATCAGCGTGCACGAGTTCCTCTATCCCCTGATGCAGGGCTACGACTCGGTGGCCTTGAAGAGCGACCTGGAGCTCGGCGGCACCGACCAGAAGTTCAATCTGCTGATGGGGCGCCACCTGCAGGCGGAAGCTGGGCAGGAGCCCCAGTGCATCCTCACCATGCCCATCCTGGAAGGCCTGGACGGCGTGGAGAAGATGAGCAAGAGCAAGAACAACTACATCGGCATCACCGAACCCGCCAACACCATGTTCGCCAAGGTGCTGTCAATCAGCGACACGCTCATGTGGCGCTGGTACGCCCTGCTCAGCTTCAAGAGCGAGGCTCAGATCGCTGCCCTGAAGGCCGAGGTGTCGGCGGGCCGCAACCCGAAGGACGCCAAGGTGATGCTGGCCAAGGAGATCACGGCTCGCTTCCACAGCGCAGCCGCGGCCGACGCCGCCGAGCAGGACTTCATCAACCGCAGCCAGGGCGGCGTGCCCGATGAAATTGACGAGCGCAGCGTGGCTCTGCCTGATGGCCAGCCAATGGGCATTGGGGCCTTGCTCAAGGCCAGTGGGCTCGCGCCCTCCAGCAGCGAAGCCAACCGCCTGATTGACGGTGGCGGCGTGCGAGTGGATTCGGCGGTGGTCATCGACAAGGGCCTGAAGCTCGGTGCGGGCACCTATGTGCTGCAGGTCGGCAAGCGCAAGTTTGTGCGGGTCGCGCTGCGCTGAGCGCCACTGAACCAGCCTGACGCGAACGCAACCCATGGCCAACGCGTCCCCCCCTGACTGGCTGGCACGCCTGACCCCCACCCGGCTGCTGCAGGCCTCGGTGCTGGTGGCCCTGGTCACCATTGCCATGAAGACCGCCGCATGGGCGGTCACTGATTCGGTCGGCCTGCTGTCGGACGCGATGGAATCGCTGGTCAACCTGGCCAGCGCCATGTTCGGGCTGTGGATGGTGACCGTCGCCGCCCGCCCGCCCGACGAAGACCACCCCTTCGGTCACCACAAGGCCGAGTACTTCTCCTCCGGCTTCGAGGGGGTGCTGATCATGGCGGCGGCCGTCGGCATTGCCGGGGCGGCCCTGCACCGGCTGGTGCACCCGGTCGCGGTCGAGCAGATCGGGTTGGGGCTGGCCTTGTCGGTGGCCAGTTCGGCACTCAATGGGGCCCTGGCCTGGGTGATGTTCCAGGTGGCCCGGGCACAGCGCTCCATCGCGCTGGAGGCGGACGCGCACCACCTGGTCATCGACGTCTGGACCTCTGCCGGGGTGGTGGCGGGCGTGCTGCTAGTGGTAGCCACCGGCTGGCACTGGCTCGACGCCCTGGTGGCTGTGGCTGTGGCCGCCAACATCGCCCGCGAGGGCGTGCGGCTGCTGTGGCGATCGGTCCAGGGCCTGATGGACGAAGCCGTCGAGCCGGAGGTGCTGTCCACCATCCACCAGACCCTCGAACGTTTCGCACAGATCGACGGCGTGGTCGAGACCGTCCGCTTTGACCACCTGCTCACCCGCCGGTCGGGCCAGCGGCGCTACGTCAGCATCCACATGCACATGCCAGCGCGCTGGAGCCTGCGGCGCGCCGCTGCCCTGCGCGCGCAGGTGGAGCAGGCCCTGATGCGCGAGGTGCCTGGCCTGCGGGCCACCATCCAGTTGCTGCCCAGCGATGTGGAAGCGCATGTCGACGACACGCAGGACCTGGCCTGATGCTGGCGCTGCTGCAACGGGTGCGTGAAGCCCGCGTCGATGTGGGCGGGCAGACCGTGGGGCAGATTGGCCCTGGCCTGCTGGTGCTGCTGTGCGCCGAGCCTGCCGACACGACCGCGCTGGCCGACAGGCTGCTGGCCAAGGTGCTCAAACTGCGCATCTTCAGCGACGAGGCGGGCAAGATGAACCGCAGCGTGGTCGACGTGAGCGGCGGCCTGCTCGTCGTCAGCCAGTTCACACTGGCCGCCGACACCTCGGGCGGCAACCGCCCCAGCTTCACGGGCGCCGCGCCGCCTGAACAGGGCCGGGCCCTGTACGAGCACTTTGCCCACGCGGCACGTACGGCTTTGGCAGGCTCGCCTAGCATCGTGGCCACGGGGGAATTTGGCGCCGACATGCAGGTGCACCTGGTCAACGATGGGCCAGTCACTATCCCGCTGCAGATGCGCTGAAGCAACCCCGTCATCAACCCCACCCCGGAGACCCGTCATGAAACTCAGCAGCACCAGTTTTGCCGATGGCCAGCGCATCCCCGCCCGCTATGCAGCGGGCAAGCCCGACGCGGCCTCGGTGGTGACCTTCTCGGACAACCTCAACCCGCATATGGCCTGGAGCGGCGCGCCCGAGGGCACCCAAAGCTTCGCGCTCATCTGCCATGACCCCGACGTGCCCAGCAAGGGCGACGACGTGAACCAGCCCGACCGCGAGGTGCCCGCCTCGCTGCCCCGGGTGGACTTCTTCCACTGGGTGCTGGTGGACCTGCCCCCCACCCTGACGCAAATTGCCGAAGGCGAGTTCAGCCGGGGCTTCACCGCCCGAGGCAAGTCGGGCCCCGCCAGCCTGCATGGTGCGCGCCAGGGCCTCAACGACTACACCGGCTGGTTTGCCAGCAACGCCGACATGAGCGGCAGCTATCACGGCTACGACGGCCCGTTTCCGCCCTTCAACGACTCGATCCTGCACCACTACGTGTTCACGCTCTATGCCCTGGATGTGCCTCGCTTGGCGGTGGAAGGCAGCTTCACCGGCGCGCAGGTGCGCGCCGCACTGGAAGGCCATGTACTGGCCCAGGCCATGCTGACCGGCACCTACACGCTGAACCCCAGGCTGGCCTGACGCGGTGCTGGAGCCCACCCGCATCATCGCCATCCGCCACGGCGAGACCGACTGGAACCGCGCCACCCGCATCCAGGGTCAGTTGGACATTGCGCTCAACGACACGGGCCGCTGGCAGGCCCATCGGGTGGGGCTGGCGCTGGCCGATGAACGCCTGCATGCGCTGTATGCGAGTGATCTGTGGCGAGCCTACGAAACGGCCCTGGCCGTGCACCGCGCAACGGGACTTGATGTGAGCGTGCACGAAGGTTTGCGCGAACGCGGCTTCGGTGCCTTCGAAGGCCTGACCTTCGACGAGATTGCCCAGCGCTTCCCCAACGAAGCCGAGCGGTGGCGAAAGCGCGATGTCGACTTTGCGCCACCCAAAGGCGGCGAGCGCCTGCAGGATTTTTTTGATCGCAGCGTGGCCACGGTGCAGGCTCTGGCGGCCCGGCACCCAGGGCAGGTGATCGCGGTGGTGAGCCACGGCGGCGTGCTGGACGCGCTGTACCGCGCCGCCACCCGCATGGCGCTGGACGCCACCCGCACCTGGGACGTGAGCAACGCCAGCATCAACCACCTGCTGTACTCGCCCGATGGCGGCCTGTCGCTGGTGGGCTGGGCCGACACCTTCCACCTCGAAGACCCGGCACTGGAAAGCCACAGCCTCGACGACACCACCGCATGACCGCCCCTGCCCGACCCGCAGCGCCCCTGCGCGCCGCCGCCTTCGCCGCCCGCGACCTGCGCTGGGCGCGTGCGCAAAGCTGGCTGGGCCAGGGCGTGGACGCGGTGGACACGCCCGCCCTGGTGCTGGACCTCGACGCGCTGGAACGCAACCTGGACGCGATGGCCGCCTTTGCGCGGCAGCACGGGGTGCGCCTGCGGCCCCACGCCAAGATGCACAAGAGCGCCGACATCGCCCGGCTGCAGCTAGCGCGCGGCGCGGTGGGCTTTTGCGTGCAGAAAACCAGCGAGGCCGAGGCCCTGGCGGCTGAGGGCATCACCAACCTGTACATCAGCAATGAGGTCATCGACCCAGCCAAGCTGGCCCGTGTGGCGGCACTGGCACTGCGGTTGCACCAGGCGGGCGGGCGGCTGGCGATTGCGGTGGACTCGGCCCTGGGCGTGGCCCGGCTGGTGAGCGCGATGAACGCCGTGAGCGCCGTGGAGGCGCTAAAGGCCTTGGCGGCCCCCGGTGCCCCCTACACGGCCGGGCTGATGGATGTGTTTGTGGAGCTGGACGTGGGCCAGTCCCGCTGCGGCGTGACCCACCCGGCCGAGGTGGTGCCGCTGGCACAGGCGGTGGCATCGCAGCCCACGCTGCGCTTTGTCGGCATCCAGGCCTATCACGGCGGGGCGCAGCACTTGCGCTGCCCCGACGCCCGGCGCGAGGCCATTGCGGCGGCCACTGCTCGGGTACGGGCAGCGCAGGCCGAGCTGGCCACTGCGGGCATCGGCTGCCCCCTGGTCACCGGGGCGGGCACCGGCACCTTTGAGCACGAAGCCGCCTCGGGCGTGTGGAGCGAGTTGCAGGCCGGCTCGTACGCCGTGCTGGACCGCGACTACGCCGACAACCTGAGTGCCGAGGCCGACTGCAGCACCCCTGCCCCGCCCCGGTTTGAGCACGCCTTGTTCGTCAAGTCACGGGTGGTGAGCCTGTGCGCCACCCACGCCGTGGTGGACGCCGGGCACAAAAGCCACGCCATCGACTCGGGCCTGCCCGGGGTGCGGCACCAATTGCGCGGCCAGACCCAGCACGCTGGGGCCTGGATGGTGGCCAACGGCGGCGACGAACACACCAAGCTGCTGCCCGCCCCCGGAGTCGGCAGCCTACCGCTGCCCGCGCTGGGCGACACCGTCTGGCTCATCCCCGGCCACTGCGACCCCACTGTCAACCTGCACGACTGGTACGTCGGCGTGCGCGGCGGGCTGGACGCGGGCCAGGTGGAATGCCTGTGGCCGGTGCATGCGCGGGGCTGTGTGGACTGAGCTGCTACGCCAGATCAGCCCCCGAAAGGCAAAAGGCCGCCGGTGTGGAGCGATCAGCCTTCGGCAAACAGCCCGCCGTCGCCCTGGCGCTGCGGCACGGCCAGGCCAAAGTGGCGGTAGGCCGCCGCGGTGGCGATGCGCCCGCGCGGGGTGCGCTGCAGGTAGCCCTGTTGAATGAGGTAGGGCTCGATCACGTCTTCAATCGTGTCGCGCTCTTCGCCAATGGCGGCGGCCACGTTGTCCAGGCCCACCGGGCCACCGTCAAAGCGGTGGAGGATGGCTTCGAGCAGCTTGCGGTCCATCACGTCAAAACCTTGGGGGTCCACATCGAGCATGGCCAAGGCCTGGTGCGCCACCTCGCGGGTGACGCTGCCGTCGCCCTTCACCTCGGCATAGTCGCGCACCCGGCGCAGCAGGCGGTTGGCAATGCGCGGCGTGCCGCGGCTGCGGCGGGCAATCTCCATGGCGCCTTCGGCGCTGGTGCTGGTGTTCAGCAGCTTGGCAGAGCGGGTGACGATGCGCGCCAGTTCTTCCGCGCTGTAGAACTCGAGCCGCGCCACGATGCCAAAGCGGTCGCGCAGCGGG
This sequence comes from uncultured Burkholderiaceae bacterium, assembly GCA_964602505.1. Classification (GTDB taxonomy): domain Bacteria; phylum Pseudomonadota; class Gammaproteobacteria; order Burkholderiales; family Burkholderiaceae_C; genus CAZRRW01. The sequence goes on along the minus strand of CAZRRW010000088.1, from coordinate 4,501 downwards.
TTGGTGAGCATGCCCGCGCGGGTGGTGGCCCCCACCAGGGTGAAGGGCTGTAAGTCCAGCTTGATGCTGCGCGCGGCCGGGCCCTCGCCGATCATGATGTCGATCTGGTAGTCCTCCAGCGCGGGGTAGAGGATCTCTTCCACCACGGGTGACAGACGGTGGATCTCGTCGATGAAGAGAACGTCGTTCTTTTCCAGGTTGGTCAGCAGGGCGGCCAGGTCCTTTGGCTTTTCCAGCACTGGCCCGCTGGTGGAGCGCAGGTTCACGCCCAGCTCCTGCGCAATGATGTGGCTCAGCGTGGTCTTGCCCAGGCCCGGCGGGCCGAACAGCAGCACGTGGTCCAGCGCCTCGCCGCGCTTGCGCGCCGCACCAATGAAGATCTCCAACTGCTCCTTGGCCTTGGTCTGGCCCACGTATTCGTCCAGCAGCTTGGGGCGCAGCGCGCGCTCGATGGCCTCTTCATTGGGCGAGGTGGGCGCGGCCGACACCACACGGGGCGAAGCCGGGAGGGCGGACAGGTCGTCGGTTTGGATGCTCATGTAGGCCGCCTCACTTGGCCAAAGCCTTCAGGGCCAGCTTGATGCCTTCGCTCACGCCCACATCGGCTGGCAAGCCCTTCAAGGCCAGGGCCGCCTCGCGGTCGCTGTAGCCCAGGGCCACCAGGGCCTGCAGGATGTCAGCCTGCGCATCGGTCTGGGCGCCCCCCGCAGGAAGCCCCATGTCGGCGCCCAGCTTGCCCTTGAGCTCCAGCAGCAGGCGCTCGGCCGTTTTCTTGCCAATGCCCGGCACCTTCACCAGCCGCCCGGCCTCCTGCAAGGTGACGGCCTGCGACAGCTCGGCCACGCTCATGCCCGACAGCACCGACAGCGCTGTGCGCGGCCCCACGCCCGAGATCTTGACGAGCTGGCGGAAGGCCTCGCGCTCTGCCGCACTGCCGAAGCCAAACAGCACCTGGGCGTCTTCGCGCACCACAAAGTGCGTGAGCAGCGCCACCTGCTCACCCACCGCGGGCAGGTTGTAGAAGGTGCTCATCGGCACGTCGATCTCGTAGCCGACGCCGCCACAGTCCACCAGCACCTGCGGGGGGTTCTTCTCAAGCAGCGTGCCTGCGATGCGTCCAATCATGGGAGTGTGATCCTGTGGTCATTATCCGGGCAGGAATCAGGTGCCTGTTGCGAGGACTTCGCAGGACAATCGACGCATGCCCCGCGCTTCGCACCAGATCACGCTGTCGCTGCAGTTTGCCCGCGACGCACTGGTGCGCGAGCATCGGGCCCTGCTGCCGCGAGCCTGGGTGCCCCGCTGGCTCAAGGCCGCCCTGCAGCGCAGTGCGGCGCTGAATGTGCGCATCGTCGGCGAGGCCGAAGGCCGCGAACTCAACCGCAGCTACCGCGGCAAGGACTACGCCACCAATGTGCTCACATTCGAATACGGCGACGCCATGCCGGGGGTGGCGCATGCCGAAACCCTGGAGGCCGATATCGTGCTGTGCGCCCCGGTGGTGGCGGCTGAGGCCAAGGCACAGGGCAAGGCCTTGCAGGCCCACTATGCCCACCTGCTGGTGCACGGCGCCCTGCACGCCCAGGGCTTTGACCACGAGCGCGCCAGGGACGCCAAGGTGATGGAGGCGCTGGAGGTGCAGGTGCTGCGCGGGCTGGGCTTTGCCAACCCCTACAGCGTGGGCACCCAGCCCTGAGCGCGCCGCTGCCACACCCCTCGGCTATGCTTGAAGCACCTTCACTTCTCGCGTAAGCGATGAACGACCCCCACCCTGGCACGCCGGGCTTCAGGCCCGGCGACGCTGCCAAAGACAAGCGCGGCTTCCTGGAGAGGCTGGTCGACTACCTCAACCCTGGCCCCGACACTCGCGACGACCTGATCGAGGCGCTGGCTGACGCGGAGGACAACGACGTCATCAACGCGGAAAGCCGGGTGATGCTGGAGGGCGTGATCCGCATGGCCGACATGACGGCCAAGGACGTGATGGTGGCCGCCACGCGGATGGACCTGATCGACATCGCCTCCCCGGTGGACGAGATCGTCAACACGGTGATCGACACCGCGCATTCGCGCTTCCCGGTGTTTGAGGGCGAGCGCGAGAACGTCATCGGCATCCTGATGGCCAAGGACCTGCTGAAGCTGCAGCGCGCGCCCGAGCTGAACTTGCGCACCCTGCTGCGCCCAGCGGTGTTCGTACCGGAAAGCAAGGGCCTGAACGAGCTGCTGCGCGACTTCCGCTCCAACCGCAACCACCTGGCCATGGTGATCGACGAGTTCGGCCGCACCGCCGGGCTGGTGACGATCGAAGACGTGCTCGAGACCATCGTGGGCGAAATCGAGGACGAGTTTGACGAGGACGACGAAGCGGGCGACATCTATGCCCTGGCCGACCACACCTACCGCGTCTCGGGCGACACCGAGATCGCGCGGGTGAACGAGGCCTTCAACACCCAGCTGCCCACCGACGAGTTCGAGACCATCGGCGGCCTGGTGGCGCATGAGCTGGGCCATGTGCCGCGGCGTGGCGAAACCCTCACGCTCGACGGGCTGAGCTTCAAGGTGCTGCTGACCAAGGCGGGGGCGGTGCGCTGGTTCAAGGTGTCGCCAGAGGCCAGGGCTTGAGCCTGCTGAACGCGCTGGGTGCCGCGCTGGGCCTGGGCCTGCTGCAGGCGGTGTCGATCGCCGCGCCGTGGCATGGCCAGCCCCTGTGGTGGCTTCAGCTGGGCTCGCTGGCCGGCCTGGCCGGGCTGCTGGCCCAGGCGGGCAGTGCACGGCGTGCGGGTGTGCTGGCCTGGGGCTTTGCTACCGCGTGGCTGATCGGTACGGTCTGGTGGCTGTTCATCTCGATGCACACCTATGGCGGCCTGGCCGCACCGCTGGCCGCTTTGGCGGTGCTGGCCCTGTGTGCAGCCTTGTCGCTGTACTACGGCCTGGCGGCCTGGGCCTGGTGGCGCGTAGCCCATGCCGGACACCCCGGCCACCCGGCCGGGTTGGCAATGGCTGCAGGCACGTTCAGCGCTGCCTGGCTGCTGGCCGAGCTGGCGCGCGACAGTTTCTTCACTGGCTTCCCGTGGGGCGCCGGTGGCTACGCCCATGTGCAGGGCCCGCTGTCGGCCCTGGCCCCCTGGGTGGGGGTGTACGGCATCGGGCTCACCGCTTCAGGCCTGGCTGCGCTGGCCGGCCTGTGGTGGGCACGCCGACAGGCGGCTGGGCGTGGGCCTTCGCGGCGTGACACGCTTCGCTGGGGCCTCATCGCGGCGCTGTTTGCGCTGCCCAGCCTCGCCGGCCTGCAATGGGGCGGGCGGGCCGGCGAGCCGCCCGCAGCCGCGGCGGGCGCGGTCAGCGTGGCGCTGCTGCAAGGCAACGTGGGGCAGGGCGAGAAATTCGAACCGGCCAAGGGCATCCCCGACGCACTGGCCTGGTATGCCCGCAGCCTGATGGCGTCGACCGCGAGCCTGAGCATCACGCCCGAGACGGCGATCCCCCTGCTGCCACAGCAGTTGCCGGGGGACTACCTGAACCGCGTCAACGCCCAGCTGCTGGCCGAGCGCCGCGCCGCACTGGTGGGCCTGCCGCTGGGCAGCTTGGCCGATGGCTACACCAACTCCGCTGTGGGCCTGGGGCCAGGCACCGCCAGTGCCCCCACCTACCGCTATGACAAGCACCACCTGGTGCCCTTTGGCGAGTTCATTCCCACGGGCTTTCGCTGGTTCACCCAGATGATGAACATTCCTCTGGGTGACTTCAACCGCGGCGACGTGGCCCAGCCCAGCCTGGAGTGGGCCGGCGAACGCTGGGCGCCCAACATCTGCTACGAAGACTTGTTTGGCGATGAGCTGGCCGCCCGGTTTGTGAACCCTGCCACCGCCCCCACAGTGCTGGTGAACATCAGCAACATCGCCTGGTTCGGACACACGGTGGCCATCGACCAGCACTTGCACATCAGCCGCATGCGGGCCCTGGAACTGGGCCGCCCCATGCTGCGGGCCACCAACACGGGTGCCACCGCCTTCATCGACCACCACGGCCAGGTGGTGCAGCAGCTGCCGCCGCACACCAGGGCCGTGCTCACGGGCCAGGTGAAGGGGCAGACCCACATCACGCCTTATGCCTGGTGGGCAGCGAGGTTGGGGCTATGGCCCTTGTGGGCCCTGGGCGTGGCCGGGCTGCTGGGCGGGTGGCTGCTGTTGCGCAGACCCAGGGCCAGCGCCTCGCATTCCTAAAATTTGGGCATGCTCAGTTTTCAACAGATCATCCTGAAGCTGCAAAGCTATTGGGACACGCAGGGCTGTGCCCTGCTGCAGCCCTACGACATGGAGGTGGGTGCAGGCACCAGCCACACAGCCACCTTCCTGCGCGCGCTGGGCCCCGAGCCCTGGAAGGCCGCCTACGTGCAGCCCAGCCGCCGTCCCAAGGACGGCCGCTACGGGCAGAACCCCAACCGCCTGCAGCACTACTACCAGTACCAGGTGGTGCTGAAGCCGGCGCCGGCCAACATCCT
>CAZRRW010000087.1:0-10200 GCA_964602505.1 uncultured Burkholderiaceae bacterium | reverse complement strand
AGGTCACCACCGAAGGCGGGCTGGATGTGGCTGGCCAGGCCAGCCGCATGGCCGAGGCCGTGGCCCGGCTGACGGCGGCGGGCTGCCGGGTGAGCCTGTTCATCGACGCCGATGCCCGGCAGATTGAGGCTGCGGCGAAGGCAGGTGCTGCTTGTGTGGAGTTGCACACTGGCCCGCTGGCGGAATGCTGGTGGGCGCAGGACTGGGCGGGTGTGCGGGTGCAACGCCAGCGGCTGGAGGCCGCCGTTGCCGTGGGGCAGCGCCTGGGCTTGCGGGTGCATGCGGGGCATGGGCTGGCCTTGTGGGGCGCTGGTGCAGACGGCGCATTCCGCAGTGCACCGCCTGGGGGGCCACTCAGCTCCACCGCCAGCGTGGCCAGCCTGCCTGGCATTTGCGAACTGCACATTGGCCATGCCCTGGTCGGGCGGGCGGTATTTGTTGGTCTGGCCCAGGCTGTCCGCGACTTCAAGGCGGAGATCGCCGCCGCCGCGCCGTGAGGCGCGTGCAGGCGGACTAGCGCCGGGCGAGGGCGCTTCATGATCTACGGCATCGGCACGGATATCTGCGACATCCGCCGCATCGAGGCGGCGCTGACGCGGCACGGCGAGCGTTTTGCAGCCAAGGTGCTTGGTGAGCAGGAAATGCGCGTGTTCCGCCAGCGCGGCGCCCGGCGTCCTGATCGTGGCGTTCGCTACCTGGCCACCCGCTTCTCTGCCAAGGAGGCCTTCTCCAAGGCGGTTGGGTTGGGCATGCGCATGCCCATGACCTGGCGGGCCTGCGAGGTCGTCAACGCCCCCAGCGGCAAGCCTGAGCTCGTTTTGCATGGTGGGCTGAAAGACTGGTTTAATGCGAAAAACCTCGTTGGCCACGTGAGCGTGACCGACGAATCCGACTACTGCGCCAGTTTTGTGGTGATTGAAATCCGCTGAACCGGCCTCGAGACCCAACGATATGCCCACCGCCACCGCAGATCACGTTCACGCGCCCCTGGTCATCGACTTGCCCGGGCTGGTGCTGACAGACGTGGACCGTCGGCGCCTGGCCAACCCCATCGTCGGCGGGCTCATCCTGTTTGCCCGCAACTGGGACAGCCGCGCCCAGCTCACGGCCCTGTGTGCGGAGGTCAAGGCCCTGCGTCCCGACATGCTCATCTGCGTGGACCATGAGGGCGGGCGTGTCCAGCGCTTCCAGACAGATGGCTTCACCCACCTGCCGCCGGCCGCCAAGTTTGGCGAGATGTGGTTCGATAACGACGAGGAGAAGCTCGGGCACCCGGGTCTAGGCGCCCCCAAGGCCATGGACGCCGCCACCCGCTGTGCCTGGGTGATGGCCGCTGAGTTGCGTGCCTGCGGGGTGGACTTCAGCTTTGCGCCTGTGCTTGACCTCAACTACGGCACCAGCACGGTCATCGGCGACCGCGCCTTCCACCGCGACCCGCGCCTGGTCACGGTGCTGGCCAAGAGCTTTGCCCACGGCATGGCGATGGCCGGCATGGGCAACTGCGGCAAGCACTTCCCTGGCCATGGCTTTGTACGGGCCGATTCGCACACCCACATGCCCACCGACAGCCGGGTGTTGCGCGCCGTCCTCAAGGACGATGCACTGCCTTACGACTGGTTGCGCGGCACGCTCACCGCCGTGATGCCCGCGCACGTGGTGTACCCCAAGGTGGACGAGCGGCCCGCGGGCTTCTCGCGCATCTGGCTGCATGATGTGCTGCGCAAGCAACTGGGCTTTCAGGGCTGCATCTTCAGCGACGACCTGTCCATGGCGGGTGCCCGCAAGATCGAGGGTCGCGAAGTGGGCTACGCCGAGGCAGCGCTGGCGGCCCTGGCTGCTGGCTGCGACATGGTGCTCTTGTGCAATCAGAGCGGTGAGGGCAAAACCGAGGTGGATGATCTGTTGCAGGCCCTGGCCGTGGCCCAGCGGCGCGAACGCTGGGTACCCAGTGAGCGCAGCGAAGCCCGCCGTCGGGCGCTGCTGCCCAAGGGCCCAGCCCCCAGCTGGGATGAACTTCAGGCTGACCCGCGCTACCTGGCCGACCGCAAGTTCACGCTTGACTTGGCCGCCGCAGCGCACGAAAAGGCCTCCTCGCGCGTGATCTGACCCCGGCTTGAAGGGCCACTGGGTCGATTGGCGGCGCCGTGTCAGCCCTTGCGCTTGGCTTGGTGCTCACGGCCGCGCTGCTGCATGCCACCTGGAACCTGGTGGCCAAGCAGTCCGGTGGCGACGTGCGGTTTGCGCTGGTCTCGGCAGTACTGGTCTCGGTCGTCTGGGCACCGGTCGGTCTTTACTTCATCTGGCGCGATGTGGGCGGCTGGGGCACGGCGCAGTGGGGTGTGGTGTTGGCCAGCGCGTTCATTCATGTCGTCTACTTCACCGTCCTGCTGCGCGGCTACCGGCTGGCCGACCTGAGCGTGGTCTACCCGCTGGCGCGGGGCAGCGGGCCATTGCTGGCGAGCGTGGGCGCTGTGCTGCTGCTGGGCGAAAGCCTCTCGGCCATCGGGGCGCTGGGGGTGCTGGCGGTGGTCAGTGGCGTATTCCTGATTGCGGGTGGGCCCAGCTTGTGGCGTATCTGTCGGCAAGACGCCCGCCACGCCTTGGACCTGGAAGCCCACCGCCGCCTGCGCCTGGGGCTGCTGTACGGGCTGGCCACGGGCGCATGCGTGGCCAGCTATACCGTGGTTGACGGCTTTGCGGTCAAGGTGCTGCTTGTGTCGCCCTTTCTGGTGGACTATCTGGGCAATGTGCTGCGGGTGCCCATGTACCTGCCCTTGGTGTGGCGTGACCGCCGCAGCTTGTGGGGCGTCGCCCTGGCCCAGTGGAAGCCCGCGCTGGCGGTGGCGGTGCTGGGGCCAGTGGCCTACACCCTGGTGCTGTTTGCCATGACGCTCGCGCCCTTGAGCCATGTGGCCCCGGTGCGCGAGGTGAGCATGCTGTTTGCCGCACTGATTGGCGGCAAGCTGCTGGGCGAGCGCGACCTGGGCCTGCGCCTGGCAGGCGCCGCCTGCATGGCGGGTGGCGTTGTGGCGCTGGCCCTGGGCTGACGCCATGTCGGGGTGCTGACCGATGACGCAGGCCTTCCAGTTGCTGGGGGTGGACTTCAGTTCTGCCCCCACTCCGCGCAAACCAATCACCGTCGCCCTGGGGCAGGCCAGTGGCCCGGTGGTCAGCATCACAGAGCTTCGGCGCATCGACTCCTTGCAGGCATTTGAAGCTTGGCTGGATGCGCCCGCACCATCAGGCCTGCCCGTGGTGGCTGGGTTTGACTTCCCGTTTGGCCTGCCCCGAGAGCTGGTGGAGACGCTGGGCTGGCCCACTGGCTGGGCCGATTGCATGCGCCACTACGCCGGTCTGGACCGCAAGACGATCAGCGCCCAGTTCAAGGCCTTCCGCGACGCGCGGCCAGTGGGCGGCAAGTTTGCCCATCGCGGCACCGATGGGCCTGCGGGCTCGAGCCCCAGCATGAAGGACGTGAACCCCCCAGTGGCCTACATGCTGCACGCCGGGGTGCCGCGCCTACTCAACGCGGGCTGGTCGCTTCCCGGGCTTCACACAGGCGACCCAAGCCGCGTGGCTCTCGAGGCCTACCCCGGCCTGCTGGCCCGCGAATTGATTGGCCCGCGCAGCTACAAGAGCGACGACCAGGCCAAGCAGACGCCCGAACGGCTGATTGCCCGCAAAGACCTGCTGAACGCGCTGGAGCTAGGGCAGACCAGGCTGAATCTGCGGCTGAAGGCCAGCCATGCCCTGCGCGAGCAGCTGCTCGACGACGCCTCGGGCGACCTGCTGGACGCCGCCTTGTGCTTGGTGCAGGCGGCCTGGGCATCGCAATTTGGCCCGCCGAAGCCCCGTCAACGCTCACCCGGCTGGGGCCTGCCTGCCGACATTGACCCGCTGGAGGGCTGGATCATCACTGCCCAGCCCAAGCGGGCCCCAGCTTCAAACCGAAAATGACCGCATGAACGCCTCCTCCCCATCCAAAGCCGCAAGCGGCGCTGCGCACACCCCAGACGCCAGCAACGGCAGCGTCGACACCCTTCGCCACGGCGAACACATCGCCACCGTTGTCATCAACCGCCCGGCCAAGTTGAACGCCTTGACCAAGCCCCTGTGGCAAGGCCTTGGCGATGCGGTGGAGGCCTTGCAGGCCGACCCGCAGGTCCGCTGCATCGTCCTGCGCGGCGCGGGCGAGAAGAGCTTTTCGCCTGGCAACGACATCGTGGAGTTTGAAACCGAACGCAACAACAAGGCGCAGGCCGTGGCCTACGGCGCGGTGATGCATCGCACCTTGAGGCTGCTGGATGAATGCCCGGTGCCGCTGGTGGCGCAGATCCACGGCATTTGCGTGGGCGGCGGGCTGGAGATTGCGGCCTGCTGCGACATCCGCATCTGCGGCGAGAGCTCTCGCTTTGGTGCGCCCATCAACAAGCTGGGCCTGACCATGGCCTATGCCGAGATGACGCCCCTGGTGCGTCGCGTGGGGGCCGACATAGCCTTGGAGATGCTGCTTGAAGGCACCATCATGGGCGCAGCGGAGGCGCGCGAGAAACGCCTGGTCAGCCGCGTGGTGGCCGATACCCAGGTCGCCGCCGAGGCGCTGGCCACGGCCGAGCGCATTGCCGCGGGCGCGCCGCTGGTGGCCCGCTGGCACAAGCAGTTTGCCCGGCGTCTGCGTGACCCGGCGCCGTTGACGGCAGCCGAGAAGGATGTGTGTTTTGACGCCTTCGACACAACCGACTTCCGCGAGGGCTACAGCGCCTTTGTGGCCAAGCGGGCGCCGCACTTCAAGGGGGCCTGATCATGGCCCACCCCGCGCAGCCTTTGGAGGCGGCCTCCTCACCCAATGCCGCGCGGCCGTTGGCGGGCGTCGTGGTGCTTGAACTCGCCCAGATCATGGCTGGCCCCACCTGTGGGCTGATGCTGGCCGATCTGGGCGCCACGGTCATCAAGGTGGAGAAGTTCCCCGGCGGCGACGACTCGCGCGCCTACAAAGAGCCGCGCGACCGTGGCGTGAGCGCGCCCTTCCTCATCCTCAACCGGGGCAAGCGCTCGCTGGCCATCGACCTGAAGCACCCCGAGGGCAAGGTCACGCTCAAGCGCCTGGTGGCCAAGGCCGACGTGCTGACCGAGAACTTTCGCCTTGGAACCATGGAGAAGCTGGGCCTGGGCTACGAGCAGCTCAAGGCGGTAAACCCGGGGCTCATCTACTGTGCCGTCACCGGCTATGGCCGCACTGGCCCGTGGGCCGACAAGGGCGGCTTTGACCTGGTGGCCCAGGGCTTTGCGGGGCTGATGAGCATCACCGGCGAGCGCGGCGGCCCGCCCGCCAAGCCCGGCAACTCGGTGGGCGACATCAATGGCGGCATCCTCGCAGCTTTTGGCATCTTGAGCGCCTACATCCACCGCCTGAAGACCGGGCAGGGCGCGCTGGTGGATACCTCGCTCATGGAGGCGTCCATCCAGCAGACCTACTGGTTTGCCGCCATGTACTTTGGCGCTGGGCAGATTGGCCAGGCCGCCGGCTCGGCCCACCCGCTCACCGCGCCCTACCAGGCCTTTGAATGCAGCGACGGGTATGTCAACGTGGGTGGGGCCAACCAGAACAACTGGGAGCGCATTGCTGACACTCTGGGCCACCCTGAGTGGAAGGCCGACCCACGCTTCGTGGACAACACCGCCCGAATGGCCAACCTGCCCGCCCTCGTGGCCGCCATGAACGCGGTGATGCGCCAGCACCCCCGCGCTCACTGGCTGGCGGCGTTCGATCAGGCGGGCGTGCCGGCCGGGCCCATCCACAACATGGCCGAGGCGCTGGAACACCCGCAAACCTTGGCGCGCGGCATGGCCATCGAGGTGGCCCACCCCGCAGGCGGCACCACCCGCGCCATTGGCAGCCCCATCAAGTTCAACGGCGCCAGCCAACCTGCCACCACCGCCGCCCCGGCGCTGGGCCAGCACACCCGCCAGGTACTGGCCGAGTTTGGGTTTGGTGCGGAGGAGATTGAGGGTTTGGTGGCCGGTGGGGCGGTGATGCAGGGCTAGGGTGCTTGCGTTGACCCATAGCCAATGCGGGATGGGTGAGCGGTGGTTCGCCCAACGCGGCTGGCAGCCCTTTGACTTTCAGCGCGAGGCTTGGGCGGCGATAGCTGCCGGGCGCAGCGGCTTGCTGCACGCCACCACCGGCTCGGGCAAGACGCATGCAGTGTGGCTGGGCCTGCTGGACCGGTTGAGGGAAAGCCGGGCGGCAGATTCCAAACCCACACTGCCGCTCTCCGTCATTTGGGTCACGCCGATGCGGGCCTTGGCGGCCGACACGGCCAAGGCCCTGCGTGAGCCGGTGGACGCACTGGGCCTGCCGCTGACGCTGGGCCTGCGCACTGGTGACACCCCCAGCGCCGAGCGGGCGCGCCAGGACCGCCGATTTCCCAGTGCCCTGGTCACCACGCCCGAAAGCCTGAGCCTGATGCTGAGTCGCGACAACGCGTGGCAAGAGCTGGCGCAGGTGCAGGCGGTGGTGGTGGACGAGTGGCACGAGCTCATGGGCACCAAGCGCGGGGTGCAGGTGCAACTGGCGCTGGCGCGCCTGAAGCGCTGGCACCCCGGCCTGCTGGTGTGGGGGTTGAGCGCCACCCTGGGCAACCTGCCAGAGGCGCTGGCCGTGCTGGTGGGCAAGCCAGCCCGGGCCGACGCTGTGCTGGTGCAGGGCCGGCTCGACAAGAGCCTGGTTATTGACACGCTCATCCCCCCGGAGCCCGGGCGCTATTCCTGGGCGGGGCATTTGGGCATCCGCATGCGCGAGCCCGTGGTGGCCGAGATTGAGCGCAGCGCCACCACCCTGGTGTTCACCAACACCCGCAGCCAGTGCGAGCTGTGGTACCACGCCTTGCTGGAGGCCCGGCCCGACTGGGCTGGGCAGGTGGCGCTTCACCACGGCTCGTTGGACAAAGCCGTGCGCGAATGGGTGGAGGCCGGCCTCAAGGAGGGGCGGCTCAAGGCGGTGGTGGCCACCAGCTCGCTTGACCTGGGGGTGGACTTTCTGCCGGTGGAGCGGGTGCTGCAGATCGGCTCGGCCAAGGGCGTGGCACGGCTGCTGCAGCGCGCCGGGCGCAGCGGCCACGCGCCCGGGCGCCCCAGCCGCATCACCCTGGTGCCCACCAACACGCTCGAGCTGGTGGAGGCTGCCGCCGCACGCCGCGCCGCCCAGGCCGGACGCATTGAAAGCCGCCCCGCACCCCACAAGCCGCTGGACGTGCTGGTGCAGCACCTGGTGACGCTGGCCCTGGGCGGAGGCTTCACCGCCGACGAGGCCTTTGCCGAGGTGCGCGGCGCCTACAGCTACCAGGCCTTGACGCGTGACGAGTTTGACTGGGCGCTCGCCTTTGTGGAGCGTGGCGGCAGCAGCCTGGGGGCCTACCCGGACTATCACCGCGTGAAGCTGGTGGAAGGCGAGGGCGGCGCTGTCTATCGCGTGCCCGACCGCGCCATTGCCCGGCGGCACCGCATGGGCATTGGCACCATCGTCAGCGACGCGGCGATGCAGGTGAAGTGGCTGTCGGGTGGTGGCATGGGCGGCAAGATCGGCAGCATCGAAGAGAGCTTCATCGCCCGCTTGAAAAAGGGCGACTGTTTCCTATTTGCCGGGCGCATGCTGGAGTTTGTGCGCACCCAGGACATGACGGCCTACGTGAAAAAGGCCGACAAGACCAAGGGCGCGGTGCCGCAGTGGCAGGGCGGCAAGATGCCGCTCTCCACCGAGATGGCCGACGCGGTGCTGGCGCTGCTGGCCCGCGCGAGGCAGGGCGACTTTTTTGAGCCGGAGCTGCAGGCCGCGCAGCCCATGCTGCAGACACAGGCACGGCTGAGCCTGATTCCCGGCCCGGGCGACCTGCTGGTGGAGCAGTTCACCAGCCGCGAGGGCCACCACCTCTACCTCTACCCCTTCGCCGGGCGTTCAGTGAACATGGGGCTGGCCAGCTTGCTGGCGTGGCGGCTGGCGCGTGACGCGCCCAACACATTCAGCCTGTCGGTCAACGACTACGGGTTTGAACTGCTCAGCCAGACCGAGGTGGACGTCAGCAGCGTGCTCGACCAGCGGGCCTTTGGCGGGGCCGATTTGCAAGCCGACGTGCTCGCCTCGCTGAACAGCAGCGAGCTGGCGCAGCGCCGCTTTCGCGAGATCGCCCGCATCAGCGGCCTGGTGTTCAGCGGCTACCCGGGGGCGCCCAAGAGCATGCGGCAGGTACAGGCCTCCAGCAGCCTGTTCTTCGAGGTGTTCCGCAAGTACGACGCCGGCAATTTGCTGCTGGGCCAGGCCGAGCAGGAGGTGCTGAGCCAGGAGCTGGAACTGGACCGCCTGCGGGCCACCTTGCGGCGCCTGCAGGGGCTTACGCTGCGGGCGGTATCACTCAGGCACCCCAGCCCCTTCAGCCTGCCGCTGATGGTGGAGCGCCTGCGCGAAAAGCTCAGCACCGAGAAGCTGGCCGACCGCTTGGCCAAAATCATGGCGGCGGCCGAAAAGGCCTGACCTCATTCATTCAAGGAGACGAAATGGCACATCAGAAGGTCGCGGTCGTGACGGGCGCGGGAACAGGGATTGGCCGGGCCTGTGCCATCGCCCTGGCCCAGGCGGGCTACCGCGTGGCCCTGGCAGGCCGCAAGGCAGACGCCCTGCAGGCCACCATCACCCAGGCCCAGCAGGCAGGGTTGAGCGAGGCGCAGTTTCTGGCCTGCCCCACCGACGTGACGCAGGAGCCGCAGGTGAGGGCCCTTTTCGCGGCCACCGTCCAAGCCTTTGGCCGGGTGGACGTGCTGTTCAACAACGCTGGCATGGGCGCACGCCCGGTACCCATGGAGGACCTGACGGCCGAGGAATGGCAGGCGGTGGTGGGCGTCAACCTCAACGGCATGTTTTATTGCGCGCAGGCGGCCATCCGCTGCTTCAAGGCCCAGACGCCGCAGGGCGGGCGCATCATCAACAACGGCAGCATCTCGGCCACCGCGCCCCGGCCGTTCTCGGCCCCCTACACAGCCACCAAGCACGCCGTCACCGGCCTGACCAAGAGCATCTCGCTGGACGGCCGGCCTTTCGACATCGCCTGTGGGCAGATTGACATTGGCAACGCCGCTACCGACATGACCACCAAGATGGCCGCCGGCATCCTGCAGGCCGACGGCAGCACCCGGGTGGAGCCGCGCATGGACGTGGCCCATGTGGCCAGCGCCGTGGTCTACATGGCCGGGCTGCCGCTGGACGCCAATGTGCAGACCATGACGATCATGGCCACGAACATGCCCTTGGTGGGGCGTGGATAGGGCGTGGACGCAAATGTTTGACAAAACATAACCTAAGCTTCGAAAGGCTGTAGTTTTCTAGAAGCCTTGGCCTGCCTACAGTTCGCATCCGTCGGTGCCCTGGTGCACCCTGTTTCACCGATGGATGTGAAATGAACGAACTGGTTCCCATCACCGTCGCGAACGGCGACGGCATCGGCCCCGAGATCATGGCGGCCACCCTCAAGGTGCTCGAGGCGGCGGGTGCGCAGATCGCTCCCGAGTTCATCGAGATTGGCGAGAAGGTCTACCTGTCGGGCAACACCGCGGGCATCGTGCCCGAGTCGTGGGAGAGCCTGCGCCGCACCAAGGTGTTTCTCAAGGCGCCCATCACCACGCCGCAGGGCGGCGGCTTCAAGAGTCTGAACGTCACCGTGCGCAAGACCATGGGGCTCTACGCCAACGTGCGGCCCTGCGTCAGCTACCACCCCTTTGTGAAGACCCATCACCCGGTGATGGACGTGGTGATCGTGCGCGAGAACGAGGAAGACCTCTACGCCGGTATCGAGCACCGCCAGACCGACGAGGTCTTCCAGTGCCTGAAGCTCATCACCCGCCCTGGCTGCGAAAAGATCATCCGCTACGCCTTCGAGTACGCGCGCGCCCATGGCCGCAAGAAGGTGACGTGCATGACCAAGGACAACATCATGAAGATGACCGACGGTCTCTTCCACAAGGTGTTCGACGAGATCAAGGCCGAGTACAAGGACATCGCCACCGACCACTTCATCATCGACATCGGTGCCGCACGGCTGGCCACCCGCCCCGAGCGCTTTGACGTGATCGTCACGCCCAACCTGTATGGCGACATCATCAGCGACATTGCCGCCGAGATCACCGGCTCGGTGGGCCTGGCCCCAAGCGCCA
>CAZRRW010000086.1:0-10207 GCA_964602505.1 uncultured Burkholderiaceae bacterium | reverse complement strand
GCAGGCACACCACCGCCTTCTTGCCAATGTGGGTGAGCGCGTCGCCCAGGCCCACCGTCGTCGTCGTCTTGCCCTCGCCAGCAGGCGTGGGGCTGATGGCCGTGACGAGGACTAGCTTGCCGCTCGGGCGCTGCGCGATGCTGCGCAAGAAGTCGTAAGACAGCTTGGCCTTGGTGCGGCCATAGGGCTCCAGCGCGTCTTCTGGAATGCCGAGCTTGGCGGCGATGTCAGCAATGGGCGCGAGCTTTGTTGCCTGCGCGATCTCGATGTCGGAGGGAATGGAAGCCATGGGCGGATTATCAAAACGCCAAGGCCTCGCAACGAGGGTTCAAACCCCAAGGCCTGCCGAGCCGCTCAGGCTTTGACCAGCAGCACCAGAAACACAAACCCAATGGCTGTGTAGAACATGAAGGCGGATTCGCGGCCGTTCCAGCGCTCAGACTGCCAGCTGGCAAACCACTGCCCGCCCACCACCATGAAGCCGCCAAACCACAGCGCAAACCCAAGGGCCAAGCCACAGAAGGCCAGGGCCTTGGCCGCATGGAACTCGGCCACCCCGGCCGTCAGGCTCATGCCCAGCCAGGCTGCGCCCAGCAGGCAGAGCAAAGCGGTGAGCCCCTCCACCGCCACGATGACGCCAAAGAACAGCTTGTGCAAGGCGGGGTTGGTGATGGCGCGCCTGCGCAGGGTGGACTGCTCAAACGTCGTGTCCATGCTCATCAGGTGCTGGACAAACAGCAGGTTGCTGCGCGGGTCGGTGACGTTGTTCCAGGTCACCAACCCGGCAAAGGCACCGATGAGCGCGACGAACAGCACCTGACACAGGCGGATCAGGAAGTCAGTGGCGAAGAAAGCATCCATCGACACAGGATAGGGGAACTGCGATGAAGAAAGTGGCGCACCGGCATGAGCGAACTGCACTTAAGGCCGACCGTCCCACCGTTGGGGCTCAACTTGAGCGAGGAGTTAGGCCGAACTCGCGCGGGCGAGGCTGATGACAAACGCCGCCCAGAGCCCGACCAGCAGTAAGAAACCCACTCCGAACGCAACGAAGCGCTGCATAACTCGGTTGTAGGTGCAGTGGATGAAGCTGTGGGCTACGCGCAAAGCAACGTATGCCCAGGCTCCAGCAACCAGCCACTCCGGCGTATGGTGGGTGCCAATCGCGGTTGCGACAAGAGCATAAAAGAGGATCGGTGTCTCGAACAGGTTCCGGAAGTTATCGGCTGCCTGCACGTTCTGGAGCTTGGCTGCCATCAACACAGACGTCGATGCTGCCTGCGGGTGCACCCGCTTCTGCCGCATTTCTTGCGACCGAACGTAGAACAGTCTCACACCGACCACGAACGTCAGTGCGACGAGTGCAAATGCTGAAAGAGCGAGCAGGATGGCTGGTGACATGGGCGTAGCAGGTTGTGCGGCCTGCCGTGCGAGTTAACCGGAGCAGTGTGGCATGACGACGCTTGGGGCAGAACGAAATGGAGCCACGAACGACGGCATGCTGATTCATCTCCAATCTTGAGCCATTTTTAGCCGAATTCACGTCCAAATTTGAGCCACGTTATCCACCTCAGAATTGCGAAACTCTGGCTGCAGGGCCTCGTGGACTGCTGCCTTTACTTGCTTGATCGTGTAGCCGGTCTCGAACGCCTGCAGGAGTGGGCTGAACTTGCGGACGCCTTCCGCAAGATAGAGTGTCTTTTCGTTGATGTGCAGCAGCTACTGTTTGTGAAGCCTAACGTTTGAGCTGAGGGGCTGACGTCGGCATGGCGCTCGAGCGAAGGGTTAGGCGTCACCGCGCTGCGTAGAGGGGAGGCAGGATGTTTTCGAACATGCTCACCTCCTCGACATTGTGCGTGAGCCATGCCGTACCCATGGCGTCCGAGAAGACTCTCGGACGGACAACGGCGTTGAACGGCCAGCGCAGGGCACCGGACTCGATGCCCACCACCATCCTGGATCTGTAGCTCGCGCCCTGCGCGACTTGACCGAAGCGATGCTCCAGGCGGAAGACCTCGACTCCTGCGATGCGCTTGACCAGCGAGATACCTTGCCCGTCCAGTTTCTCGACGTACTCCGTGGAGTCGACGTAGTAGGCGGGATTCGCTGCAAACGCCTCGACGATCCGGAAGTGGGCTCCCTGCCCGGTCCCTCCGTCTGGCGAGCGCTGGGCCAGTTCCCAGTGAATGTGGTCTCGCGGATGCCAGAGCAGATACCGCGGATAGGTCTGACCACCAAAGCTCATGTCCTTGCCGAGATTCTCG
Source organism: uncultured Burkholderiaceae bacterium (assembly GCA_964602505.1). Taxonomy (GTDB): domain Bacteria; phylum Pseudomonadota; class Gammaproteobacteria; order Burkholderiales; family Burkholderiaceae_C; genus CAZRRW01. Next base: position 7,943 of record CAZRRW010000086.1, on the reverse strand, counting down.
AACCACCAGCGCAGCATGACTGGTGTGACGCCGCAGATGGTATCGTGTTCAATCGTCAGCTCGATCTGGCCGCTTGGCAGGATTGCCTGGGTGGTTCGCGCAGACGCCACAGGCTTCATTGGACCGAGATGCGGACGCTCTGGCGGTATTGGGAGGCGCATGCTTCTGGGCGGCCTGTCTGTGACGCCTAACTTGATTTATCGGGCACGAGCAAGGATATCGGTGGACACCGCAGTCCCGGTGCTTGCATCAGAACAGTGAGATCTGCTGCTGTGGCAGCAGGTTGGCAATTATGCTGTGTTTGCAACCAGCTTTACCGCCGCACCGGTACCGTGTTTGCTTACCCGCCACCTCAAAGCAGCCGGTCGCCAGGCGTTACCTCGCCCGCCGCAATCTCGGGCAGGGCCACTACTTCTTCATACAAGGGCGTGAAGTCCGGCGCGGTGTCGCGCATCAACTGCGCCAGCGAGTCGATGACGAAGTAGGTTTGTTGAAAGGTGTCGATCTTGTAGCGGGTGCGCATGAGGCGCATCAGGTCAAAGGCCACGCGCTTGGGCTCGGCGGACTTCACGCTGTATTGAAGCTCGCCGCTGCTGCTGAGAATGCCCGCGCCGTAAGCGCGCAGGCCGTCGCGCTGGCGGATCAGCCCGAACTCGACCGTGTACCAATACAAACGGCTCAGGTGCTCGCAGGCGCCCAGCCGCGCCGCCTTGAGCCCACCCTCGCCATAGGCTTGGATGTAGTCAGCATAGGCCGGGTTGAAGAGCAGCGGCACATGGCCAAACAGGTCGTGAAAGACATCGGGCTCGACCACATAGTCAAACTCTTCTGGCTTGCGCAGCCAGTCGGTGACGGGAAACTTGCGCTCGCTCAGCAGCTTGAAGAAGGGCACCTCAGGGATGAGCCCGGGCACCGCCACCACCTGCCAGCCAGTGGCCGCGAACAGCTTGTCGTTGATGGCCTCAAACCGGGGCAGCCGATCCTTCGCGCCCAGGTTGGGCAATGCGGCGATGAACTCGTCACACGCCAGGCCTGGCAGCAGCGCCACCTGCCGCTCGTACAGGCGGCGGTAGGTGTCGTGGTCGGCCTCGGTGTATTGGGCGTAGTCTTGCGGGCAGGTGTAGTCGTCCGCCGCCCGCGTGTAGTCGCCACGCGGCGGGCGGTCAGAGGCTCCGTAGACAACCGGTGCAACAGCCATGGCTATTTCGTGGATTCCAGCACGCCACGGCGCATCTGGTCGAGCTCGATCGACTCAAACAAGGCCTTGAAGTTGCCCTCGCCAAAGCCTTGGTCGCCCTTGCGCTGAATGAACTCAAAGAAGATGGGACCCAGCTGGTTTTCGGTGAAGATCTGCAGCAGCAGCTCGCCGGCCTTGCCGTCCAACAAGATCTTGCGGGCCTTCAGCTCGGCCACGCTCTCGCCGTGCCCGGGGATGCGCTTGTCCACCAGCTCGTAGTAGGTGTCGATGGTGTCGAGCAGCTTGATGCCGCTGGCCTTCATGGCATCGACCGTGGCGTACAGGTTGGTGGAGCCCAGAGCAATGTGCTGAATGCCCTCACCGTGGTAGCTGTCCAGGTACTCCTGGATCTGCCCCTTCTTGTCGTTGCCTTCCTCGTTGATGGGGATGCGGATCAGCCCGCAGGGGCTCGTCATGGCCTTGCTTTTCACGCCGGTCACCTGGCCTTCGATGTCGAAGTAGCGCACCTCGCGGAAGTTGAACAGGCGTTCATAGAAGCCAGCCCACTCGTCCATGCGGCCCTTGTGCACGTTGTGGGTCAGGTGGTCGATGTAGGTCAGGCCGTGGCCTGAGGGGTTCAGGTCAGCAGCGGTGATGCCGGGCAGAGGCTCGAAGTCCACGTCGTAGAAGCCGATGTTGCCGATGTCGCCGTCCTTTGCGCCGCCCTTGCCGCGCCAGCGGTCGATGAAGTAGATGATGCTGTCGCCAATGCCCTTGATGGCGGGGATGTTCAGCTCGCCCGGCCCGGCGGTGCCGGCATAGCCCCAGGCGCCCAGCTTGAGCGCGCGGTCGTAGGCGAAGGCGGCGTCTTGCACCCGGAAGGCAATGGCGCAGATACTGGGGCCGTGCAGTTTGGCAAAGCGCTGGGCAAAGCTGTCGGGCTCGGCGTTGATGATGAAGTTGATCTCGCCCTGGCGGTACAGCGTCACGGCCTTGCGGCGGTGCTTGGCAATGGCCTTGAAGCCCATGCGTTCGAACAGGGCGCCCATGGCGGCGGGGTCGGGCGCGGCGTATTCGATGAACTCGAAGCCGGCGGTACCCATCGGGTTGTCCCAAGGCGTGAACTGCATGTTGTCTCTCCGTGGCAAGGTGGGGTGAAGCAGCGCAGATGCGTCGGCAGACTGTAGGGCCGGCAGGTTGCAATCGGTTTGCATTTCAAGCGCTGTGGCGCCGTTCAACGCAATAAACGTGCAAAATGAGCAGCGAATGAGCAATTCCCATGAGCGTCATGTGGTCGTGGTGGGCGGGGGCTTTGCCGGGTTGTGGGCCACCCGCGCACTGGCCGGCGCGCCGGTGCGCATCACGCTGGTAGACCGCACCAACCACCACTTGTTCCAGCCGCTTCTGTATCAGGTGGCCACCGCAGGGCTGTCGTCTACCGACATTGCCGCACCGCTGCGGCACATCCTGCGCGGGCAGGGCAATGTGACGGTGCGCCTGGCTGAAGTCACCGGCCTGGACGTGAGCGCCCGGCAGGTGCAACTGGCCGACGGCAGCAGCCTGGCCTATGACGCCCTGCTGGTGGCCACCGGGGCCACGCATGCCTACTTCGGGCATGACGACTGGGCCCCGCACGCGCCTGGCCTGAAGACGCTGGACGACGCCATGCTGATGCGCCGGCGCATCCTGCTGGCCTTTGAGCAGGCCGAGGCCGCGGCCACCAGCGCCGAGCGCGCGGCGTGGCTGAACTTTGCGGTGGTGGGCGGCGGCCCCACTGGGGTGGAGCTGGCCGGCACCCTGGCTGAGATTGCCCGGCACACCCTGCGCAGCGAGTTCCGCCACATTCGCCCACATGAAGAGGCCCACGTGGCCCTGCTGGAAGCCGGGCCACGGGTGCTGCCCAGCTTTCCGCCCAGCCTGTCAGACCGCGCAACCACACAGCTGGAACGGCTTGGGGTGGATGTGCAATGCGGGGTGCCGGTGACGCGCATCACCGCCGAGGGCTATGAACTGGCGGGCCGCGTGGTGGCCGCCAAGACCGTGCTCTGGGCGGCCGGCGTGGCGGCGTCGCCCCTGGGCCGCCTGTTGGCCGAGGCCGCCGCCCAGGCCACAGGCGCTGCACCGGGCGACCTGCTGGACCGCGCCGGGCGTGTGAAGGTGCTGCCCCACCTGGCGGTGCCCGGCCTGCCTGGGGTGTTTGTGGCGGGAGACCTGGCCAGCGTCAGCAGCGGCGGCAAGCCTGTACCTGGCGTGGCGCCGGCCGCCAAGCAGATGGGCACTTTCGTGGCGGGCGAGATCCAGGCCCATCTGGCAGGCGCCCCAAGCGCGCCCCGGCCTGCCTTCACGTACCGCGACTACGGCAACCTGGCCACCATCGGCCGCATGGCCGCCGTGGTGGACCTGCCGGGCGGCGTGCGCTTCAGTGGGGTGCTGGCCTGGTGGTTCTGGCTGGCGGCACACGTGTTCTTCCTCATTGGCTTTCGCAACCGCCTGAGCGTCATCATCAACTGGGCCTGGGCGTACGCCACCTACCAGCGGCATGCGCGCATCGTCATTGGCAAGGTGCATGCCGACGGGAGCACCGGCAAGCCCCACCACCAGGAACCGGCATGAACCTCGACAGCACCGACCGCAAGCTGCTGCGGGCGCTGCAGGCCGATGCGCGGGCGGGCTACGAGCAGATTGGCCAGGCGGTGAAGCGGCTGGAGGAAGCTGGCGTCATTGCGGGCTACACGGCCGTGCTGCGGCCCGAGGCGGTGGGCCTGGGGCTCACGGCATACCTGAACGTGCGGCTGGAAAAGCACACCGACACCCACAAGCGCAACCCGATGGACGAGTTTCGCGCCAGCGTGAAGGTGTGGCCCGAAGTGACCGACTGCGTGGCCCTGACCGGCGACATGGACTACCTGCTGTGCGTGACGGTGGCCGACATGACGCACTACCGACGCTTCATCATGGACACGCTGCTGAAGCACCCTGCGGTGCAAGACTGCAAGACCAGCTTCGTGATGGACCGGGTGAAGGGCGCGCCGGCGGTGGCGGTGTAGGCCAGGCCGTCGCGGCCAGCGGGCTCATTCCAGGCGCTTGCGCCGCGTCTGGCGAATTCCTTCCTTGGTTTCGGCGAAGCCGTCCACCAGGTCATTGACCAGCTTGGCATTGGCCTTGAGGGCGTAGTCCATGGCGGCGGCCTGCTCCTCAAACATCTGCTGCACGTTGGACAGCATGGTCTCGGGCGGCAGCTTGAGGTAGGCGTCGGCCTCGCCGCCCTCGCGCTCGATGCTTGCGCCCGCGTTCGCGGCGATCTTGAGCATGGCGGTGTTTTCGCTCAGGGCGTGGATGTACATCAGCGCAACCCCATGGTTGCGGGCGTGCATGACGGCGCGCTCGAACAGGCGGCTGCCCAGGCCCTTGCCCCTTCCGCTCTTGAGCACGCTCACCCCGAACTCGGCATTGCGCGGCGCCTTGCTGGCGTCGCCATAGGCCAGATGGGCCATGGCCACCAGCTCGAGCTTGCGGTTGAACACGCCAAACACCTCGTCATGCGCCCAGTCGATGCGATCGACATAGCCGTCGATGTTGTTGTCCTGCGCTGGAAAGCCAAAGCGCAGGTAGCGGTCACGTTCGTCAAGCTGCTTCAGGTGCCAGGCCACGCGGTCGGCATGCGCTGGGCCCAGGGAGCGGATGGGCACATAGGCGCGCCACAGGCGGCCCACCGAGCTGACCACATTCACCGCGTCAGCGGCTGTGGTGGCCACCGAACTGGCCACGCTGGTGGCTGCATGGGCCAGGGCATCGCCGGCGGCCTGGGCCGCGTCCACCAAGGCAGGCACCTGCACCGAGGAGGGCAGTTGCGGCGACGGCCGCGCCAGGTCCTGCTCCAGCGGCGTGGGCGCACGGCCCGGCCCCTGCGGCGAGGCCGCGGGCTGGCCGGGAGACACTTGGCGCGGCAGCTTCATGGCGTCAGGGTAGTCGATTTCCGAGACAGTTTGCGGCAATGCAGCAATCAAGGACGGCGCACGGAACAGGGCGAGAAGGTTTGGCAAGCGGGATCCCATGGGACTTGGAGACCAAATCTAAGGGTTTACCCTAGACGCTGCGCTCTAGACTGGGCTGCCACACAATCGCGCCCCGGCCTCCCGAGGCATATGCGAGCAGTCAATTCAATTTTTTTGATGCTAAATCGAGCTTTTCAGGCATCCAACGACCTCATGTGGCTCTTCTGGCCAAAGAGTTCAAATAAATCGGGCGCTTCAGGATTCCTTTCAATTCACAAAATTTGAATTAACCACATGGCACTGGCATCCGAACCTGCAGCGGGCTGGGCAGACCTGCGCATCGTGGCGCAGATTGCCCTAGCCACCACCTTGCTGGTGACTGGTTTTGCCATGGTGGGGCCCATTGCCGCAGTGCTGCTGCAGGGCCGGGGGTTCAGCCCGGTGCAGATTGGCGCGTTTGCCATGATTCCCTTTGTCATGGTGGCGCTGCTGTTGCCGGTGATGCCGCGCGTATTTGCGCGCTTCCAGGTGGGCCGGGTCTACCTGGCGGGGCTGGTGCTGGAGATGGCCGCCATTCCCACCTATGCGCTCACCGACAGCTACGCCGCCTGGTGCGCCGCAGCGGCTGTCAGCGGCGCCGGGGCCGCGGCGGCCTGGAACGCCACCGAGGCCCTGATTGCACAGTACAGCCCGCCGGATCGGCGTGGACGGATCACGGCGCTGTACCAGACGGCGCTGGGGGCTGCGCTGGCGGTGGGGCCCTTCATGCCCGGGCTGACAGGCTGGGGGGCCGGGGCACTGTTTGCCGTGGCCTTTGGCCTGCATCTGGCTGCGGTGTGCCTGACCGCCACCCTGCCCCTGGGCCAGCTGAGCGTGACCCGCGACGCCCGGCCCACGCAGGGCCAGCCGGGTACGCGCCCGCTCACCACCTGGACAGCAGTGCGCCTGGCCCCAGCCCTGGTGACCATCGCCTTCGTCGGCGGCGTGTACGAGATGGGGCTGACCAGCATCACCGCCGCCAACAGTGCAGCCATGGGCCTGAGCCTGGCCGCGGCTGCCGCCGTGGCCGGCGCCATCGGGGTGGGCAGCTTTGTCGGCCAGCTGCCAGCCGGGCTAGCCGCCGACCGGGCCTCGAGCCGCACCGTGTTTGTCACCAGCGGGGCGGTGCTGCTGGCAGCGGCCGTGGCGCTGGGCGCTGCGGCGGCGCTGGCGGGCTTTCTGGGCCTGCTGTCGCTGCTGGTGGTGGCGTTGGGTGCGCGCATGCGCGCCTGACGGCCCGAGCCGCTGCCTCTGCCACACTGCCCCCATGCGCGAGCTGCCCACCACACTGAAGATCGCCACGGTGTGGCTGGTGCTGGCCACCCTGCTGTTTCTGGCGGTGCAGGCCTGGCAGCGGCGTGAGGCGCAAACCCGCTTCCAGGTGCTAGAGGGCGGCGCAGGCCAGGGCCGTCAGGTGGTGCTGCTGCGCGGGCCCGACGGCCACTACCACTGGCCCGGGCGGCTGAACGGCGTGGAGGTGGACTTCCTGGTGGACACCGGTGCCACTGGCACCGCCATCAGCGCCGAACTGGCCCAACGCGCGGGCCTGAGCCTGGGCGAACGCTTTGTCAGCCAGACCGCCAACGGCGCGGTGGAAGCCCGCCGGGCACGGGCGACACTGGAACTGGCGGGCGGCCTGCGCGTGACCCAGCTTGAGGTGGGGGTGTTGCCCGCCCTGGGCACCCAGCCCCTGCTGGGCATGAACGTGCTGGGCAAGCTGACGATGCAGCAGCAGGCCGGACGCCTGACCATCACCTTGCCGTGAGGCCGAGGCCCGGGCCAGCGTCGCTGTTATTCAGGCCAGCGCGGCCCACATCTCCTGGTCTCGCTGCGCCGTCCAGATGCGGGGGTGCTTGATGCCGCTGGCCTCGTCATAGGCTCGGCTGACGTCAAAAGGCATGCAGTGTTCGTAGATGGGCACCTGGCCAAACACCGGGTCCATCTGGGCCTTGGCATGGTCGAAGGTCTGCTTGAGGCTCCACTTGTGCTTAACGCCTTCCTGCGCGGCCTTGTAGAGCATGCTGACCCAGCGGTGGGTGTAGTCAATGGCCTTGAGGCAGTCTTCAGGCGTTTTCATGGCCTCGCCGCGGCCAGGCATGAGCTTTTCGGGCCGCAGAGCGGCCAGCTTGTCCAGGGTGGCGGGCCATTCCTCCAGGTGCGCATCGCCGGTGTAGACACCCGCCTCGAACTCCACCAGATCGCCTGAGAACATCACCCGTTCGCTGGGGATCCAGGCGATGGTGTCGCCCTTGGTGTGGCCCGCGCCAATCTGGTTGAGCTCGACCACCAGCGGGTTCGGCCCGCCGCCCAGGTTGAGGGTGAGGTGCTTGTCAAACACCAGGGTAGGCCAGGTGAGGCCGGGCACACTCTCCACGCCCTGGAACAGGCGCGGAAAGCGCCCGATCTCGGAATGCATGTCGGCCTCGCCGCGCTCCACGATGAGCTGGTAGGTCTCGCGCGAGGCAATGATCTCGGTGGCGCCCTCCTTGAAGTAGGCGGAAGCGCCCAGCACCCGCACGACGGTGGTCATGGCCCAGTGGCTCCTCCGCAGCAAGTCGGCGTTCTTTGGTACAGTGCGCGACGCGTGTCCGCCCCCGACGAACCCTCCCCACCGGACGAGAAGCCACGCTCCGCGAAACCGCTCGCGGATTGTGACAGACGCGGCTGTCGATAAATGAATTCTACCGCATCCGTCCGGTGCGGTCAAAACCAGTTGTGGCTGAGGATCGCCG
>CAZRRW010000085.1:0-10336 GCA_964602505.1 uncultured Burkholderiaceae bacterium | reverse complement strand
ATCACCGCAGGACGTTTAGCGGCGGTGGGTACGCTGGGAACCGTGAGCCGCCCCATGAGAGCGACGGGCTCAGACGACGACGGGAATGAAATCAGTCCCGACTGTCCGTTACGCAAGTCGATCACTGGCGTGGCACAGGCGCACAGCATCCAAACGATGACCCAACACCACGCCGACCTCAGTGCGAGCAAGTGGGGCTTGACCGAATGACTGCGGTTGCCGCGATCATCCATCAACATTCGCGTCCCATGGTTCTTTATTTGCAGCCGGAAAGTCTAAATGCCTCCATTGGCCACGAGCGGTACTCGTTTGTATCGCCTGGTCGTTCAATCGATCGTGCTATCGAACGTCGATGCAGCCACGATACCCGCCAGTCCCGCCCGATGCCATCGGCTCAGTCAACGACGGGCCTGTAGGCCACGTGGCCAACTACCGTGGCGATGGCTCAAAGCCGCAAGGGCACGGCTTAAGGGCGCCGACATGATCCACCACAGAAGCAGATCAGTCAGTGCAGCCTTCAGGTAACCTAAGCCGACTCGCCTGACACGCGTCCAGGTCACGGTCGGGCTACCTCCCCAACCAGTACACAGGAGACAACGCATGCAGAAAACTCTTGCCTCAATTAGCGTGTTGGTGGCATTCATATTCACGGGCCCCGCCCAGGCACAAAGCACCGTGGCCGAGGTGCTTGAAAAAGGGGGCAAGCAGCTCAGCAAAGCCGAGTTTCTGGAGATGCTGCCAGCCCGCCTGCAGCAACAGTGGCCAAACCGCCAGGGGGAGGAAGAACTGGTGCTGACTGCGGACGGCGCCCTGAAGACCGAGGCGGAATCCCGGGTCTTCAAGGCCAACGCGTTCAGCAAGATGTAAGCACGTCGTCGCGACGTGATGCCACATGTACCTGCCCCCCCAATTCACCGCCAAACACCCGGCCACAGCCACGCAGCTGATGCGTGATCACCCCCTGGCCAGCCTGGTCTCCAACGACGACGAAGGCCTGCCATTCATCACCCATCTGCCGCTGCATGTGGCGCAGACGGGGGAGGGTGGCGCGCCCAAGGCCTTGCTGGGGCATGTGGCCAAGCCCAACCCGCACTGGCGCTTCCTGCAGGCCAGGCCGCAGGCGGTGGTGAGCTTTCTTGGGCCGCATGCGTACATGTCGCCCAAGGTCTACCCGGATCTGGCGCGCGTGCCCACCTGGAACTACCTGGCCGTCCACTGCACGGTGCAAGCCCGGTTGATTGACCCGGTGGAGGAGAAGGACACGCTCTTGAAGGCCCTGATTGGCGACCACGAACCGGAGTACGCCGCCCAGTGGCGGGCCCTGGGCGCGGACTACCAGCACAAGATGCTGGCAGGCATCGTGGCCTTCGAGCTTGCTGTCACGCAGGTGCAATGCAAGGTCAAGATCAACCAGCACCGCCCAGAGGCGCAAGCAGGCATGCGTGCGGCGTATCAAGCCGGTAACGAGAACGAGCGGGCCCTGGCTGGCTGGATGACGCGCGGTGGATGACGACGCTCATTTCATGAGCCTGGCCCTGGCCGAGGCGCGCAAGGCGTGGGCTGCAGGGGAGGTGCCCGTGGGGGCCGTGGTGGTGCGGCGGGTGGCAAACCACGGTGAGTCGGGCAGGGTGGTGCTGGCTGCAGCCCACAACCAGCCCATCACCCAGAGCGACCCGACGGCCCATGCCGAACTGGTGGCCCTGCGGGGCGCGGCAGCCGCCTTGGGCAACTACCGGCTGCCCGACTGCGAGGTGTTCGTCACCCTGGAGCCTTGCGCCATGTGCGCCACAGCCCTCATTCATGCCCGTGTGAAGCGCGTGGTGTTTGGCGCGGCGGACCCGAAGACGGGCGCATGCGGCGGCAATGTGGACCTGCGCAACGCCAGCTTCAACCACCAGACCGTGTTCGAGGGTGGGGTGCTCGCCGATGACTGCGGCCAGTTGCTGAAGGACTTTTTTGCCGTGCGTCGCAGGGCAGGGCCAGCAGCCCGCGAGCCCTGACAATGGCCGGGATGAAGCTCGACATTTTTTCGCCTTCGGGCGTGGTGGCCGACGTGGCCGCGCTGCGCCGGGCCAAGGCCCGCCTGAAAGGCCTGGGCTATGCCGTGACGGTGGACGAGTCGGCCCTGGCCAAGCACCAGCGCTTTGCCGGTGACGAGGCCACGCGCCTTGCTGCATTCACCCGCATGGCAGCCAGTGATGCATCCATCGCCCTGGCCAGCCGGGGTGGCTATGGCATGACGCGCTTGCTGGATGCGATGCCCTGGCAGCAGCTTGCCCGTGCCAGCCGCATAACAGGCAAGCAGTGGGTGGGGCACAGCGACTTCACCGCCTTCCAGCTGGCCTTGCTGGCCCACACCGGCCTGCAAACCTGGGCGGGCCCCATGGCCTGCTATGACTTTGGCCGCCCCGAGCTTGGCGCCACTCTCACCAACCAGGCCGAAGAACACGACGGCGAACCCGCGGTGGACGACATCACGGCCGAGGTGTTCGGCGAGGCCATGCGTGGCGAGCTGGAAGCTCTGGCCTTCAACGGTACGGCTGACACAAAAGCCTATGACGGATTCACCGCCCAGGGCCTGCTGTGGGGCGGCAACCTGGCCATGGTTTGCTCTCTGCTGGGCACTCGGCACATGCCCAGCGCGGCCCAGGTGAAGGGTGGGGTGCTGTTCCTGGAAGACGTGGCCGAGCATCCCTACCGCATCGAGCGGATGCTGCTGCAGTTGGCCCAGGCGGGTGTGCTGAGCAGCCAGAAAGCGGTGATCCTGGGTGAGTTCACTGCCTACAAGCCATCGCCGCTCGACAAGGGTTTCAACCTCAAGGCCGTGGTCAGCCACCTCCGCAGCGTGGTGAGAACCCCGATCGTCACCGGTTTGCCATTCGGCCACGTGGCGACCAAGCTGACGCTGCCGGTTGGGCGCAAGGTTCGGCTGGCAGTACAGGGCCGCCAGGTCTGGCTGGGCTGGGGGCACGCGTGAGCCTGCCGCTGCGGGCTACTGCGGTGCGCAGCGTGCCTGTTTTGGCCCTCATTGCCCTGCTGGGTCTGAGCTCGACGGCCTGCGCGCAGAACTTTGCATTCGACTTTCACAACCTCGTCACCCAACGGCACGAACGGGTCTCGGTTCGGGTGTGGACACCTCCCACTCCTGCAGCCAGCAAGCCGGGACTCATTTACCTGACCGGCTGTGATGGCTCTACCCAAGACAGCACGGCACCCATCTTTGCGGCCTTGCTGGCCAAGGGATTTGTGATCGCGCAACTCGAGTCGTTCACCGTTGTAGGCCGCACCGCCAACGCTTGTACGGCTGAACCTGGCTTTCTCACCGGCCTGCAGCGCGCAGAAGAAACCTACCGCGCCCGCGACGGCCTGGTGGAACGTGGCTTGGTGGCTGCCGAGAACGTCGCGTTGCTTGGCTATTCGCACGGGGGCTGGACGATTTCGCACGCCATGTTTCTGGACCCCACGCCCAACTACGACACCCGAGGCAAGCCGCCCTTCGCGGCGGCGGTGGCGATGTACCCGTATTGCCAGACGGTCGATTCGCCGAGCTTCGTCAATCGCACGCCCACCTTGCTGCTGGGTGGTGACCGTGATGAATGGACGCATTTCTCTCGCTGTCGCCAGTTGGCACGCCGAGTGGCCATGGAAGCAACAGCCGTCCATGCTCCGTTGGAACTGCACCTGTACCCCAATGCGACCCACAGCTGGGACCGCAACTTGCCTTGGCGGCAGTTTTGGGCAGGCCGAAGCTTGGGGTTTCAGGTGTTCGAGCACAACCCTGAGGTCACTCGCGACAGCGTGCAGCGCACCTTGGACTGGATACTTCGGTACACACGCCACTGACCGACAAGGATGCACTTTAGTGCATGTTGGTGCGGGTTTCGCTAACATGGCGGAATGACACACACCCTCGCTCCAAAAGACTTTCCCGCCCACTACATCAACGGCCAGTGGGTGGCTGCCGCGTCCGGCCCCAAGCTCGAGGTGCACCAGTCGTCCACCGGGCAGGTGATGGCCCGGGTGCCTGCCGGCACCGCCGCTGAGGCGGATGCCGCCGTTCGGGCTGCCGCAGCCGCGTTCGACGCCTGGAGCCAGACCTCGGTCGAGGAGCGGGCTGCGTACCTCGACAAGGTGGCAGCCGGCCTGAAGGCGCGCAAGGAAGAACTGGCCCAGACCATTGCCCGCGAGGTGGGCATGCCGGTCAAGATGGCCAGCGCCGTACAGGTGGGCGGGCCGATCGCGCACTGGACCAACTTTGCCAAGGTGGCGCACGGCTTTGCCTGGCAAGAGCAGGTGGGCAACTCGCTGGTGGTGCGCGAGCCGGTGGGCGTGGTGGCGGCCATCACCCCCTGGAACTTCCCGCTCAGCCAGATCACCTTGAAAGTGGCACCCGCCCTGGTGGCGGGCTGCACGGTGGTGCTCAAGCCCAGCGAAGTCGCCCCCATCAACGCCTTCATCCTGGCCGAAGTCATCGCCGAGGCCGGCCTGCCGCCTGGAGTGTTCAACCTGGTCACGGGCCTGGGGCCCGAAGTGGGCGAAGCCATGGTGAGCCACCCCCTGGTGGACATGGTCAGCTTCACCGGCAGCACCCGTGCAGGCCGCCGCGTGGGGGCGGTGGCTGCAGAAACCGTCAAGCGCGTGGCGCTGGAGCTGGGCGGCAAGTCCGCCAGCGTCATCCTGCCCGATGCCGACCTGGAAGCAGCCATCAAGGGCACCGTGAACAACTGCTTCCTCAACAGCGGGCAGACCTGCAGCGCCACCACCCGCATGCTGGTGCCAGAGGCCCGCTACGAGGAGGCCAAGGCCCTGGCCAAGGCGGCAGCAGAGCGCTTCACCATCGGTGACCCACTGGCCGAAGGCGTCAAGCTGGGGCCGCTGGTCAGCCAGATGCAGCAGGACAAAGTGCTCGGCCTGATTGCCACCGCCGTGAAAGAGGGCGCCGAGCTGGTGGCTGGCTCGGCAGAAAAGCCCAAACTCGACGGCGACCTGGCGGGCGGCTACTTTGTCACGCCCACCGTGCTGGGCCGGGTGAAGACCAGCGACACCGTCGGCCAGGAAGAGATCTTCGGGCCGGTGCTGTCGATCCTGCCCTACCGCGACGAGGCCGAGGCCATCCGCATTGCCAACGATTCGATCTACGGGCTGGGTGGTGCCGTGTGGGCCGGCAGCGACGAGCGGGCAGTTGCCGTGGCGCGGCGCATCCGCACCGGGCAGGTGGACATCAACGGCGGCCCCTTCAACCTGAACGCCCCGTTCGGTGGCTTCAAGCAGAGCGGCAACGGCCGCGAGAACGGCAAGGTCGGGCTGGAGGAGTTTCTGGAGTACAAGGCGCTGCAGCTCAAGCCAGCACCTGGGGCGTGATGCAAGAGTCCACCAGAGTTGGCAAATATGCCAATGGGTTCAATGAAATCGGGCGCTACGCCGTTCCAAAATTAAGTAGTTTCGTTTCCTAATCCATGCCTTCAAGGCCTTGATCGGCTTTGGCTGGATTGAATCTTCTGGATCTCCCGTGCCAGTTCGAGCACCGACAAGGGCGCGGAGCCCTCGGCCTTGTTGTTGATGGTGACGGTAGCGCTGAAGCCGGCGGCCAGGGTGCCCGCAATCACCTTGGCCAGCGTGCCCCGGGTGTCGGGGTCTGGGTCCACCAACTGGTCAAAAGGCTCGTAGAGGCCCTTGGCCTCGGCGTAGCCAAAGGCGCCATGCTTGCGGTGCAGGCTCCAGCGGCACACCAGCGGCCCGGGCCACAGGGCTCGCAGGATGGGCAATTGCTCCTCAATCGGCGGCATCTTCGCGTGCAGGCCCAGGCAGTACGTGGTGCCATGACGCTTCAGCGTGGCCACCAGCTCCGCCGCCCGGTCGGGGGCCAGCCATTGCGGGTTTCGCACCTCCACAGCCAACACCGCATCTGGTGCACGGCCGGCTTGGCGGTGCAACGCCACCTCGGCTGCGCAGGCCGCGAGCATCGCGTCCAGGCTGCGCAGATGCCCTGAAAGGCCTGGCAGCAGCGCAGCGGGCAGGGGGCTGATCTGGAACACCAGGGGCCCGCAACGCTCGCCCAGGCCTTCCAGCGCAGGGCGCACAAACTCGCTCACCGCCAGGTCTGGCGACAGAAAGCTGGAGTTCAGCACCCGCCCACGGCCCGACTCATCGCGCTGCACCGCGTCGCTCACCAAGCTGGGGCCCTTGACGCTGAAGCGGAACCACGCGGGCACCTGCGCGGCATAGCCCGCGTACTGGTCGGTCGTCAGCGGGCGGTAGAAAGCCCGGTCAAGGCTCACCGCACGCAGCAGCGGGTGCTGCGCGTAGGCGGGCAAACCTCGGCGTGAGAGGATCGACTCGGCATACACGTCGTCCCACACCAGGCCGGCCCAGCCTGGGAAGTGCCACGAGGAGGTTCCCAGCCGCAAATTGCGCGGGAACCCGTCAGCCAGCTCTTGGAGCGTGCTGGCGGCAGCCGCTGGCTGGACGGCACTGGCAGCACGCCGGGCCGCGGCCTTGGGCACCGGCGGGGGGAGTGCCTGATCGTCGAAAAGGTCCATTCACGCCCAGTTCAATCGACCATTGACTGTCGACCGATGTGATTTTACATAATACACAGTCGGTGATAGTCAAATCAGTCTGGTCACACTGCTGCACCTGTCACCAAGTGCCTCGCGGCTGCTTGGACCGGACGAAGGCGCCAATCAGCTCCGCCGACTCCGGCTTGTTGCCAAACCGGGCAAAGTCCATGGCGGTGAAACCTTCCTTGGTCTTGATCAACGGGTCGGCACCTTCGTCCAGCAGCAGCTTGACGGCGGCGGGTGTCCCAAAGCGCGCTGCCATCATCAGCGGCGTCTGCCCGGTAGGTGCCTCGGCATCGATGTAGGCGTGATGCTCCAGCAGCAAGGCGATCATCTCGAGATCGCCATTGGTGGCCGCGTAATGCAGCGGCGCCCAGCCGGTCTTGTAGGCGTCGGCATCCCGCTCCAGCAGCCGTTTGGCCACCGCATGGTTGCCCCGCAAGGCGGCCATCATCAGCGGGCTCTCGCCAAAGCGGTTCAGGCGGTTCACGTCGATCTGCGGATGGGCCAGCAGCAGATCGACCACCCGAGGCGCGTTGTCGCGGATGGCCAGATACAGCGGCGTGTGGGTCTGCGGATTGGGCGTGTTGGGGTCAAAGCCGCGGTCCAGCAGGCGCTTGACCTCCGCCACGTTGTCGTTGCGGATGGCAATGAAGAAGTCGTCATAGGCCTGCGCATGCGCCAACGAAGCAAGCCATCCAAAGGACAAAACTCCAATATTTACAAATAGATATCCACGTCTATTCATAAATCACCTTAACTTGAAGACACACTGAACAAGGTTTCCGCATTGCGGCGCGTGGAGGCGGCCAGCGCAGCGACGGGCTGCTGGCGCAGCTGTGCCAGGCAGGCAGCCACATGGGCCACATAGGCCGGCTCGTTGGTCTTGCCCCGGTGCGGCACCGGCGCCAGATAGGGGCTGTCGGTCTCGATCAGCAACCGGTCGTCTGGCACCCACGCGGCCACCTCCCGAAGGTCTTGTGCGTTCTTGAAGGTCACGATGCCGGAAAACGAGATGTAGAAGCCCAGGTCCAGTGCCGCCCGCGCCACCTCGGCCGTCTCGGTGAAGCAGTGAAACACCCCGCCCACCTGCCCTCGCCCGACTTCCTTCAGCAGGCCCAGGGTGTCGGCGCTGGCGCTGCGGGTGTGGATGATCAGCGGCTTGCCGCAGGCGCGGGCCGCCTCGATGTGGGTGGCAAAGCGGTCACGCTGCCATTGCATGTCGGCCAGGCTGCGGCCATTGAGCCGGTAGTAGTCGAGCCCGGTCTCGCCAATGGCCACCACCTTGGGCAAGGCCGCACGCTGGGTCAAGTCTGGCACCGTCGGCTCGGCCACACTCGCGTGGGGCGAGTCTTCGTTGTCCGGGTGCACGCCCACGCTGCACCAGAAGTTGTCGTGCGCGCTGGCCAAGGCATGCACCGAAGGAAACTCCTCCAGCGTCGTGCACACGCACAAGGCATGGGTCACCTGGGCCGCCGCCATGCGCTCGCGCACCCCATCCAGCTGGTCACGCAGGCCGTCAAAGGTCAGGTGGCAGTGAGAGTCGACGAACATGATGCTGCCATTGTCTCGCGTGGCGCGGCCAGGGTGGCGCGGCCACGGGCGTCTGCAGCCGCCCCCACGACCTGGGGCAGGTCTACAGGGTGTGGGTCGGACGCTCAGAGCCCAGGTGCGCGCCCAGAATCTGCTCGATCTTGACCTTGAGTACCCGTGTCTTCTCGTCTGTCGGGAACCGCACGCCGATCCCGTGTGTCTTGCCGCCGACCGCATTGGCAGGAGTCAACCAAGCCACCTTGCCCGCCACGGCATAGCGTTGGGGGTCGTCGGGCAGGGTCAAGAGCATGTAGACATCGTCACCCAGCTTGTAGTCCTTGTTGCTGGGAATGAACAAGCCGCCGTCGGCAAAGCTGGCGATGTAGGCGGCATACAGGGCGCCCTTCTCCTTGATGGCCAGTTGGATGACGCTAGGACGGGCCGATGCCGCGGTCGCGCCCGCTGATTTGCTGTCGGCTTTGGTGCCGGGCTTCTGCTCTGGCTTGGTGGTGGCCTGTGTGCTCATGCTGCGCCAGAGTGTAGAGCCCGTCGAGCCCGCATCACAAGCGCGTCCAGGGTCAGTGCGGCCACCACCGGGTGCTCTGCATGCCGCGCCTGCCACGACAGGTCCACCCACCAAGCCTGCAAGGCAGCCATCGAGATCGTCGCCCCGCCCCTTGACGCACGGGCGAGGTCCGCTTCGGCGAAGAACCGGGGGGTGCCGCCGCATGCAGCGACGGCCAGATCGTGACACAGCTTCTGCAGCATCTCAACAGCCTGGGGCAAGGTGAGCCCGGCCATCACGTCGGCCGCGGCGGCACCAGGGGTGGCCACCTGGGCTGCAAAGCCAGCCCAGCGTTCCGCACTCATGCCCGCCTTGGCCCAGGCCACGGCGCGCATCGGCAGGCCTCCGCTGGCACGTAGCAGGCTGGCGGCCCGGGCGGCATCTTCCGCGTGGTCTGGAGATTCGTGTCGAGCCGCCAGCCAGGCGCTGGCGGTAGCAGTGTCGGGCGGGGTCAAGCGCACCGTCTGGCAGCGGCTGCGGATGGTGGGCATGACACCCGCTCCCGACTCGCACACGAGCAGGAAGCGCAGGTCCCCAGGGGGCTCCTCCAGTACCTTGAGCAGCGCGTTGGCCGACACATCATTCATGCGCTCGGCGGGGTAGACCAGCGTCCCCGCCGCCGAGGCGCGCGAGATGCGCCTGGCCATCCAGGCCTGCCAGCCGCCATCTAGCAGCGCCACCTTGCCATGTCCGCGCGCGCTGGTCTGTTGCGCAAACTCCACCAGCCCGAGCACCGCGTCCACACGAATCTGCTTGCTCGGCTTGCGCTCGCCGTTGTCGATGGCGTCCTGCGCCTTTGGGTTCAAGGGCACGCCCAGCTCCAGGCCCAGGGCCTCAGGCAGCAGGGTGAGCAGGTCATGGTGGGTATGGGCAGCCACGGCGCGGCAGCTGTCACAGTGTCCGCAAGCCAGTCCCTGCGGGCGATCGGCCAGAGCGGTGTCGCACAGCCAAGCCGCTGCTGCATGGTGCGCCAGCTCAAACGGCCCCAGCCCGGCGGCACCCTCCACCAATTGGGCGTGTGCACGACTGGCCAGCACACTGGCCAGCGCTGGGGTCAGCCAGGGCGGCAGATCAGTCTGCGTCATGGCTCAAAGGCCCCGCGAGGCCAGCGCCGCGTCCACCTGGGCGGCCACCTGGTCGGGGCGCAGGCCCGCGTCGATGCGCACCACCCGCTTCGGCGCAGCAGCCGCGCGAGCCGCGTACCCCTGGGCTACCGCCGCAAAGAAGGCCGTGGGCTCGCGCTCAAAACGGTCGGGGGCCCTCGCTGCCACCAGGCGGCGGGCCGCTTCGGCCGGGTTCAGGTCGAACCAAAGCGTGAGGTCGGGCTCGCGCCCTTGCTGCACCCAGGCGCTGAGCGTGTCCAGTACCGAGAGGTCAAAGCCCCGGCCGTACCCCTGGTAGGCGAAGGTGGCGTCGGTGAAGCGGTCCGACAGCACCACCGCGCCACGGGCCAGTGCCGGTTCAATCAAAGTCACCAGATGGTCGCGCCGAGCGGCAAACACCAGCAGGCTTTCGGTCAGTGCATCCATGGGCGCATGCAGGATCTGCTCACGCAAGGCCTCTGCCAGTGGCGAGCCACCGGGCTCGCGGGTGCTCACCAGCTCACGGCCCAGCCCCTGGATGCGCTCGGCAATGCGGGCGATGTGGCTGGACTTGCCAGCGCCGTCAATGCCTTCCA
>CAZRRW010000084.1:0-10414 GCA_964602505.1 uncultured Burkholderiaceae bacterium | reverse complement strand
CGCGAAGAGCTGGTGGAAGAGCATGTGCCCATCGTCATCGAGCAGCCGGTGGTGGAGATTCCTCAGTCCACCCGCGTGGCCAAGGAGAAGCAGAAGCCCCTGTTCAGCGAGATCCCCGACTCGCGGCTGCCCCAGGTGGACCTGCTGGACAAGGCGGCCAAGCAGGTGGAGACGGTGTCGCCCGACACGCTGGAGATGACCTCCCGCCTGATCGAGAAGAAGCTCAAGGACTTCGGCGTGGAGGTGCGGGTGGTGGCTGCGGCCCCGGGCCCGGTCATCACGCGCTACGAGATCGAGCCTGCGGTCGGTGTCAAGGGCTCGCAGATCGTCAACCTCGCCAAGGATCTGGCCCGCTCGCTCAGCCTGGTCAGCATCCGGGTGGTCGAGACGATTCCAGGCAAGAACTTCATGGCGCTGGAGCTGCCCAACGCCAAGCGTCAGACCATCCGTCTGGCCGAGATCCTGGGCTCCCAGATCTACAACGACGCGGGCTCGATGCTGACCATGGGCCTGGGCAAGGACATCGTGGGCGCACCGGTGGTGGCTGATCTGGCCAAGATGCCGCACTGTCTGGTGGCAGGCACCACCGGCTCGGGCAAGTCGGTGGGCATCAACGCCATGATCCTCAGCCTGCTCTACAAGGCCGAGGCACGCGACGTGCGCCTCATCCTGATCGACCCCAAGATGCTGGAGATGAGCGTCTACGAGGGCATCCCGCACCTGCTGTGCCCGGTGGTCACCGACATGAAGCAAGCCGCCAACGCCCTGAACTGGGGTGTGGGCGAAATGGAGCGGCGCTACAAGCTGATGAGCAAGCTCGGGGTGCGCAACCTGGCGGGCTACAACAAGAAGCTCGACGAGGCCAAGGCGCGCGGCGAATCCATTGGCAACCCCTTCAGCCTCACGCCCGACGCGCCCGAGCCCCTGGAGCGGCTGCCGCATGTGGTCATCGTCATCGACGAACTGGCCGACCTGATGATGGTGGTGGGCAAGAAGATCGAAGAGCTCATTGCCCGTCTGGCGCAGAAGGCGCGGGCGGCGGGCATTCACCTCATTCTGGCCACCCAGCGCCCCAGTGTGGACGTGATCACCGGCCTCATCAAGGCCAACATTCCCACCCGAATTGCCTTTCAGGTGAGCAGCAAGATCGACAGCCGCACCATCCTGGACCAGATGGGGGCCGAGGCGCTGCTGGGCATGGGGGACATGCTCTACATGCCGAGCGGCACCGGCCTGCCGGTGCGGGTGCACGGCGCCTTCGTCAGCGACGAGGAGGTGCACCGGGTGGTGGAGTACCTCAAGTCGCAGGGGGAGCCCAACTACATCGAGGGCATCCTGGAAGGCGGCACGCTCGACGAGGCGGACGGCGGTGCCGCGGCTGCGGGCGAAGGCGGCAATGCCGAGAACGACCCGATGTACGACCAGGCCGTCGCGGTGGTGCTGCAGCACAAGAAGGCCTCCATCAGCCTGGTGCAGCGGCATTTGCGCATTGGCTACAACCGCGCCGCGCGGCTGCTGGAGCAGATGGAGAAGTCGGGCCTGGTCAGCGCCATGGGGCACGCGGGCAACCGCGAGATCATCGCCCCACGCGGGCCGGAATGACCGGCTGTCGGCGACTGGCTCGGCTCGCGCGTTGATCTGGCATGACTGTGCTTCAACGTCGTCGGGTGCTGGTGTTGTGCGCCAGCCTGCTGGCCTGGCCTGCGGCACAAGCGGGTGCGCTGGAGGCTCTGCGCGAGTTCACCAGCACGACCCGCAGCGGCAAGGCCAGCTTCACCCAGGTGGTCACCAGCCCCAGTGGCGAGAAGAAGCGCCCGCAGGCCGGCACCTTCGAGTTTCAGCGGCCTAACCGCTTCCGCTTCAGCTACGCCAAACCCTTTGAACAGCTCATCGTGGCCGATGGGCAACGCCTCTGGCTGTTTGACGTGGACCTGAACCAGGTGAC
This sequence comes from uncultured Burkholderiaceae bacterium, assembly GCA_964602505.1. Taxonomy (GTDB): domain Bacteria; phylum Pseudomonadota; class Gammaproteobacteria; order Burkholderiales; family Burkholderiaceae_C; genus CAZRRW01. The sequence continues at coordinate 8,469 of CAZRRW010000084.1, read as the reverse complement.
CGTGCGTCGCCAGGCGGACGCGCTGGCCGCCACGCCAGCCGCCCTGCTGGCGGGCGGCGACTTGTCTCGCGACTTCGACCTGACCGAAGCGCCGCCGCGCGAGGGGCTCGATTGGGTGCTGGCCACCCCCAAACGGCGTGACGGCGCCATCCAGAGCGTGCGCATTGGCTTTCGCGGGCGCGAGCTGGCTGCGCTGGAGATTGCCGACGGGCTGGGTCAGCGCTCGCTGCTCACCTTCAGCGGGGTGCAGCTCAATGCGGCACTGCCCGCCGAGTTGTTCCGCTTCGTGCCACCCAAAGGGGCCGATGTCGTTGAACAATAGCGCCATGGACTTCAGTGCAGGCACGGGCCGCCGTGCGGTAGGGGGCTGGCTAGTGGCTGTGGCCCTGGGTGTCCCGGTGGGCGCCGCAGCGCAATCCCCACCGCAGGCTTGTCCCATCGAAAACGAGAACCTGGAGCCCATCCTCGACGGCAATCAGCGCCACCTGCTGGGCTTTCGCACGCCCAAGATCGAGGAGACGCAGAGTGCGGGCAATGCGTTGTCCAGCTGGTTCAGCTTTGGCCTGGTGGCCGGCCGTTCGGTGGTCACCGCCCGTGTGAGCGAGGCGCGGGCCGAGCGCCGCATCCGCAGCCGCCTGCCGGTGTTTCCTGAACTCGTCACGCCTCAGGGCCAGCGGCCTGACGAGACCTTTGCCCTCGTCAAGTTCACGGTCGACGGCAGCTCGCGGGTGCTGGTGCTGGGCGAGGCCACCGATTCGCTGTTTGGCGGCTTCAAGGCCGAGGCCCGGCTGCGCGAGAACCAGCAGGTGCCTCTGCGCCTGGAGCGCACCGTGGAGGGCTGCCTCATCCAGGGACAGCGGGCCACCATGTACAGCGGTACTCCGGCGCGCCCGCTCGAGCCGGGCGAGTACGCGGTGTTCTACGGCGACCAGTTCTACGACTTTGGCATCGACCCCTGAGGCATCGCGCGTGCCGCTGGCAGAGCGCCTGCGGCCCCGGCAGCTTGGCGAGGTGGCGGGCCAGGACCATTTGCTGGGCCCAGGCATGCCGCTGCGGGTGGCGTTTGAGTCCAGGCGTCTGCACTCCATGCTTTTCTGGGGGCCGCCGGGCGTGGGCAAGACCACGCTGGCACGCCTGATGGCCGACGCGTTTGATGCGCGCTTCATCCCGATCTCTGCCGTGCTGGGGGGTGTCAAGGACATTCGCGAAGCGGTGGCACAGGCCGAGGTCTGGCAGGCACAGGGCCAGCACACCATCGTGTTCGTCGACGAGGTGCACCGCTTCAACAAGGCCCAGCAGGACGCCTTTTTGCCGCATGTGGAGAGCGGCCTGTTCACCTTCATTGGCGCCACCACCGAAAACCCCTCGTTCGAGGTGAACTCGGCGCTGCTGTCGCGCGCGGCGGTGTACGTGCTGCAGCCCCTGTCGGCCGAGGCCATCACTGGCTTGCTGCAACGGGGCACCCCGCTGCTGGGTGAGCCGCTGGCCACGCCGCATGCCCTGGACAAGCTGGCCGCCCATGCCGACGGCGATGCCAGGCGGGCCCTGAATGCACTGGAGGCCGCCCACGCCTCTGCCGTGGCCCAGGGCGTGGGCGTCATTGATGAGGCGTTTCTCGACCGTGCCCTGGCGCAGACTCTGCGCCGCTACGACAAGAGCGGCGAGCAGTTCTACGACACCATCAGCGCCCTGCACAAGTCGGTGCGCGGGTCCGACCCGGACGCTGCCCTGTACTGGTTCGTGCGCATGCTGGATGGCGGGGCCGACCCGCGCTACATCAGCCGTCGCCTGGTTCGCATGGCCAGTGAAGACATCGGCCTAGCCGACCCCCGCGCCCTGCGCCTGGCCCTGGACGCCGCCGAGACCTACGAGCGCCTGGGCAGCCCGGAGGGGGAACTGGCCCTGGCCGAAGCGGTGGTGTACCTGGCCGTGGCGCCCAAGAGCAACGCGGTGTACCGGGCCTACAAGGAGGCGCGCCGCTGGGTGGCCAGTGACGGCACGCGGGCCGTGCCGCTGCGGCTGCGCAATGCGCCAACCCAGTTGATGAAGGACCTTGACTACGGCAAGGGCTACCGGTATGCCCATGACGAAGAGGGCGCCTACGCTGCGGGCGAGCGCTACTTTCCCGACGACATGCCCGCCCAGGCCTTCTACCGCCCCACCGACCGCGGCCTGGAGATCAAGATCGGCGAGAAACTGGCGGCCCTGCGGGGCCAGGTGAGGGGGAAAACACCCCCGGCCCCAGGGTCAACCGACACCTAGAAGCGCGCGCGTTCCAAAGGCAAACCGGGCTCGCGGGCGGGCTCGGAGCTTGCTTGTAGTTTCTACCTCGATTGAATTTCCGCAGGACACTTCGGCGCACGCATGGACATCCTGCTTCAACAAATCATCAACGGCCTGGTGCTCGGCAGCATCTACGCGCTGGTGGCCCTGGGCTACACCATGGTGTACGGCATCATCAACCTCATCAACTTCGCCCACGGCGAGGTGCTGATGGTGGGGGCGCTCACCGCCTGGATGACCGTCACCTGGCTGCAAGCGGCTGCGCCCGCGATGCCGGGTTGGGCCATGATGCTGGTGGCCACCCTGGTGGCCATCGTGGTGTGCGCTGCGCTCAACTTCGCCATCGAGAAGGTGGCCTACCGGCCACTTCGCAACGCGCCGCGTCTGGCCCCGCTGATCACCGCCATTGGCATGTCGATCATGCTGCAGACCCTGGCCATGATCATCTGGAAGCCGACTCCCAAGCCCTTTCCCATCCTGCTGCCCAGCGACCCCATCGAGATCGGCGGCGCGGTCATCAACCCGATCCAGATCATGATCCTGGTCATCACAGGAGTCACCCTGGTGTCGCTGCTGTGGCTGGTCAACCGCACCAAGCTGGGCCGGGCCATGCGTGCCACGGCCGAGAACCCGCGCGTGGCTGGCCTCATGGGCGTGAAACCCGATGTGGTGATCTCGGCCACCTTCATCATCGGTGCGGTGCTGGCCGCGATTGCAGGCGTGATGTGGGCCGCCAACTACGGCACGGTGCAGCACACCATGGGCTTCGTGCCTGGGCTCAAGGCCTTCACGGCCGCGGTGCTGGGCGGCATCGGCAACATCGCCGGGGCCATGGTGGGCGGCGTGCTATTGGGCTTGATTGAAGCCATCGGCGCGGGCTACCTGGGGGACCTGACGGGCGGCTTGCTCGGCAGCCACTACCAGGACATCTTCGCCTTTGTGGTGCTGATCCTGGTGCTCACGCTCAGGCCGCAGGGCCTGCTGGGTGAACGCGTGGCGGATCGCGCCTGAGGAGCCCGCCATGCAACAGACCAAGAAGATCACCTGGTTCCTGGGCGTCGCGGCCCTGCTGATCGTGCTCCCCCTCATCACCCAGCAGTTTGGCAACGCCTGGGTTCGCATCATCGACCTCGCGCTGCTGTACGTGCTGCTGGCGCTGGGCCAGAACATCGTGGTGGGCTACGCCGGTTTGCTGGACCTGGGCTACGTGGCTTTCTACGCCGTGGGTGCCTACATGTTCGCCCTGCTGGCCAGCCCGCACCTGTTCGAGAACTTCGAGTGGATCGCACAGGCCCTGCCCGATGGCATCCACACGCCCATCTGGCTGGTGATTCCGCTGGCGGCGGCGCTGGCCGGCGTGGCGGGCATGTTGCTGGGCGCGCCCACCCTCAAGCTGCGCGGCGACTACCTGGCCATCGTCACCCTGGGCTTTGGCGAGATCGTTCGTATCTTCATGAACAACATGGAGAGCCCGATCAACATCACCAACGGGCCGCGCGGCATCGGGCAGATTGACTCCATGACCTTGGGGCCGATTGACTTTGGCAAACCGCTGGAGCTGTTTGGCTTCAAGATCGCCTCGGTCTCGATGTACTACTACTTGTTCTTGAGCCTGGTGATCATCAGCGTGGTCATTTGCCACCGACTGGAGAACTCACGCATTGGCCGCGCCTGGATGGCCATCCGCGAAGACGAGATGGCGGCCAAGGCCATGGGCCTGAACACCCGCAACCTGAAGCTGCTGGCCTTTGGCATGGGTGCTACGTTTGGCGGCGTGGCCGGCTCGATGTTCGCGGCCTTCCAGGGCTTCGTGTCCCCCGAGTCGTTCAGCCTGATGGAGTCCACCATGATCGTGGCCATGGTGGTGCTGGGTGGCCTGGGGCACATCCCCGGCGTCATCCCTGACCACGGCAAGAGCCAGTCGGCCGACAAGGCCAGCGGCGTGAAGGGGGCTGCCTGATGAGCGATGTGGTTCTGAACGTGCAGGGCGTCTCCAAGCAGGCCTTGTCAGACGTGGGGGTGCGCATCGAGCGGGGCCAGGTGTACGGCCTGATCGGCCCCAATGGCGCCGGCAAGACCACCTTTTTCAATGTCATCACTGGCCTGTACACGCCAGACTCCGGCACCTTCGAGCTGGCGGGCAAGCCGTACAAGCCGTCTGCGGTGCACGAGGTGGCCAAGCCCGGCATTGCCCGCACCTTCCAGAACATCCGCCTGTTTGCCGACATGACGGCGCTGGAGAACGTGATGGTGGGGCGGCACATCCGCACCCAGTCCGGCCTGATCGGCGCCATCCTGGGCACGGCGTCGTTCAAGCGCGAGGAGGCCGCCATTGCCGCCCGCGCACAGGAACTGCTGGACTACGTGGGCATTGGCAAGTACGCCGACTACAAGGCCCGCACCCTGAGCTATGGCGACCAGCGCCGCCTGGAGATTGCGCGCGCGCTGGCCACCGACCCGCAGCTCATCGCTCTGGATGAGCCGGCGGCGGGCATGAACGCGACTGAGAAGGCGGTGCTGCGCGAGCTGATCGACCAGATCCGCCGGGACAACCGCACCATCCTGCTGATTGAGCATGACGTCAAACTGGTGATGGGCCTGTGCGACCGGGTCACGGTGCTCGACTACGGCAAGCAGATTGCCGAGGGCAACCCCGCCGAGGTGCAGCGCGATGCGAAAGTGATCGAGGCCTACCTGGGGACGGGCGGCGCGGTGGCGGCCGACGGCCAGGCCGCCTGAGGACAGACGATGAGCGAGACGATGTTGAAGGTCAGCGGCCTGAAGGTGGGCTATGGGGGTATCCAGGCCGTCAAGGGGGTCGATCTGGAGGTGCGAAGCGGCGAGCTGGTCACCTTGATCGGCGCCAATGGCGCGGGCAAGACCACCACGCTGAAAGCCATCACCGGCATCCTGCCGGCCAACGAGGGCAAGGTGGAGTACGAGGGCAAGGACATCCAGGGCAAAGGCTCCTGGGACCTGGTGCGCAGCGGCCTGGCCATGGTGCCAGAAGGCCGCGGCACCTTCACCCGGATGACCATCACCGAGAACCTGCAGATGGGGGCCTACATCCGGTCTGACGCCGAGATTGAGGCAGACATTGACAAGGTGTTCGGCCTGTTCCCGCGCCTGAAGGAGCGCCGCAAACAGCTGGCCGGCACCATGAGCGGCGGCGAGCAGCAGATGCTGGCGATGGGCCGTGCCCTCATGAGCCGGCCCAGGCTGCTGCTGGACGAACCCTCGATGGGCCTGTCGCCCATCATGGTGGAGAAGATCTTTGAGGTGGTGCGTGACGTCTCGACCCAGGGCGTGACTGTGCTGCTGGTGGAGCAGAACGCCCGGCTGGCCCTGCAGGCGGCCGACCGCGCCTACGTGATGGACTCCGGCCTGATCACCATGTCGGGCGACGCCAAGTCCATGCTGCATGACCCGAAAGTCCGCGCGGCTTATCTGGGCGAATAAACCAGATCGCTGCGACTTCAGAACAATCGGGCCCGCAGTGCGCACTGCGCCCGCAGGAGAACTCCATGACCTTGGCCGCAACCGATCGTTCCCATCTGGGGGCAACTGGTGCCGCGTCGTCGTGGCAGCTGGTCTGGCCGCGATGGCCGTCACCGCCCTGGGGCAGGTGCCTGCCCCCACAGCACCCGCAGCCGCACCATCGGCGGCCAACCCGATTCGCATCGGGCTGATCTTTCCTCTGACGGGCGGCTCGGCCGCGTCCGGCAACAGTGCGCGCATTGGGGCGCAAGTGGCGGTCAGTGAGATCAATGCCCTTGGGGGCTACCTGGGCCGCCCGCTGGAGCTGGTGATCCGCGACGACAAGGCCAACAACGACGAAGGCCTCAAGCACGCCGAGGAACTGGTGCTCAAGGAGAAGGTGGCCTTCACCATCGGCTTTTGCAACACGGGCGTGGCCATGCGGGCCTTGGATGTATTCCAGAACAACAAGCATGTGCTCGTGGTGCCATGTGCCATTGGCACGGCCATCACTGCCAAGGTGCCCCCTGCTGAAAGCCATGTGTTCCGCGTCTCACCGCCTGACCGGATTCAGGCGCCCTTTGTCGTGTCCGAGGTGGTGGACAAGCGCAAGTTCACCAAGGTGGCCCTGTTCGCCGACACCACGGGTTATGGCGACGGCGGCTTCAAGGACGTCAGCGACGACCTGGCCAGGCGCGGTCTCACGCCGGTGTACACCCACCGCTTTGCCACCGACGTGAAGTCCCTGGTGGACGAGGTCAAGGCCGCGCAGGCGGCCGGTGCGCAGGCCATCATTTCCTACACCGTGGGCGTGCCACAGGGTGTGCTGGCCAGAAGCCGTGCCCAGGCGGGCGTGAAGATCCCCATGTTTGCGCCCTGGCCGCTGAGCTGGCGTGGCGCACTGGAGACCGCAGGCGCCGCCGACCTGGAGGGCACGATGATGGTGCAGACCATCATTCAAGACAACCTGAACGAGCGGCGCTCGTCCTTTCTGGCGCGCTATTTCAAGGCCTCCGATGAAAAGGGCATCGGCTCGCTGATGGCTGCTGCGCAGACCTATGACGCGGTCAACCTGATGCTGCGCGTGCTGTTCCAGACCAAGGGCAACACCAGCGGCCCCGTGCTCAAGCAGGCCCTGGAGAACCTGGACCGTCCTTACCAGGGCGTGGTGACGGTGTACGACAAACCCTTCTCCAGCACCGACCACGACGCCATGGCTCCCAACATGCTGTGGTTAGGCGTCTGGCGCAAGGGATTTCTACCCAGAGGATGCCAAGCGGGCGGGCTTTGTCCGCCGCAAGGAAGCCGCGCCCCCCGCCAAGCAGTGAGGCGAGCCCGCCTCACTGCTTCTGCCGCGCCGCTCAGTCGATCTTGGCGCCGCTGGCCTTGACGATCTTCTCGTACTTGGCCAACTCGGCCTTCACCATGGCCGCAAACTGCTCGGGCGTGTTCGACACCGGGTCGGTCATGATGGTCGCGTAGCGGGCCCGCACCTCGGGCGTGGCCAGAGCCGCCACAAAGGCCGCATTCAGGCGCTGCACCACGTCGGTGGACGTGCGTGCCGGAGCAAACAGGCCCCACCAGGTGTCCACTTCCACACCTTTCAGGCCGGCCTCGGCAAAGGTGGGTACATCTGGCAGCACCGCGCTGCGTTGTGGCGTGGTGACCGCCAGGGCCTTCAGCTTGCCAGCGCGGATGTTGGGCGCCGCCGTGGCCAGGTTGTCGATGTTGAAGTCCACCTGCCCGCTGAGCAGCGCCAGCTGCGCCGGGGCGCCCCCCGCGTAGGGAATGTGCACGATGAACAGGCCCGCGACCGACTTGAACAGCTCGCCCGCCAGGTGGCCCGCGCTGCCGTTGCCGCCCGAGCCATAGTTGAGCTTGCCAGGGTTGGCCTTGGCATAGCGCACCAGGTCCTGCACGGTATTGATGCGCAGCTTTTGCGCTGTTTCCGCATTCATCACCAGCACGTTGGGGATGCGAGCCGTCAGCGTGATGGGCGAAAAGTCGCGGATCGGGTCGTAGGGGATCTTGTTGTACAGCCAGGGGTTGATGGCATGGGTGGCCACCGCGCCCACGCCGATGGTCAGGCCGTCGGGGGCGGCCTTGGCCACCGCATCGGCGCCGATGTTGCCGCCGGCCCCGGTGCGGTTCTCGATGATCACCGTGCCCAGGCTGTCGCGCACCCGCTCGGCCAGGGCGCGCATGGTCGCGTCAATCGGCCCGCCTGCGGCGTAGGGCACGATGAGGCGGATGGGCCGGCCTGAAGCGGAAGCCACTGGTGCCGGTGCGGCGCTGGTTTGGGCCCGCACGGGCACGGCAAGGCCAGTGGCCAGCACAGAGGCAGTCGCGCCCAGGGCGGCGCGGCGGTTGAGAAGCTTGGGGTGGGTCATGCGGGGAACACTCCAGTGGACAAGTAACGGTCGCCGCGGTCGCAGACGATGAAGACGATGGTGGCGTTCTCCACCTGCCGGGCGACTTGCAGCGCCACCCAGGCGGCGCCCGCAGTCGAGATACCGGCAAACAAGCCCTCTTCACGCGCCAGGCGGCGGGCCATGTCCTCGGCGTCGGCCTGGCTCACGTAGACCAGCTCGTCCACGCCAGCGGGGTCGTAGATCTTGGGCAGGTAGGCCTCGGGCCACTTGCGGATGCCCGGAATGCGCGAGCCCTCGCTCGGCTGCGCGCCGACGACGCGCACCGCCGGGTTCTTCT